>JAHEHQ010000079.1 GCA_024644505.1 Gammaproteobacteria bacterium | reverse complement strand
GGTTCTCGGCAGACACTGATTCCAACAAGATCAACCTCGGTGTCGGGACGAATGTTGGTTCTGACGGTAAACCCTGGAATCAAGCCACCGCTTTCCCGGCTTCCCTTCTCCACTTGGTGAATGATATCGGGGACGTCTGCGGCAGCTACAATCCCGCCAAGGATGTGCAACAGGCTGCAGCTGAGTACGTACTGGGGCAGCAGTTGAAACTCCCTTCGAGCATCTGGAATTATTGCGTTACCAGCTTCACGGCTGGCGGCGGATCGGGTGCAGTCGGTCGGGCAATTGACTTCGTCACCGCTCAACATGCCGACATCCAGCATCTCAACCTGCAGCGGTACTCATGGGTTGGCTACGATTCAATTGCTTACAACCGTGGACTGGGCGCACGGTCAATACCCATTGAACTAACCAAACTGCCGCGGAAGGGTCTGGATGTTCTTCAACCCATCCATAATGGAAGCGGATTGCTGGTACCCACCAAAAACTGGAGACGGGCCAGCAAGATTTTTGCTCAACGCGACCAGCCAGTGGTATTGGATATTCCTTACACGGGGTTTGATCATGCCGAGCTTCCTTACGAGGAAGCATTAAATCGCTCGGCAGAGCCTCTGCTGGCTCTTATTGATGCAGGTGCACCTGTCGTGGTCGGGTTCGGTCCGACGAAGGTATTCAATACATTCAAATACCGTCCTGGTGGTGCTACCGTGGTGATCTGTCGTACTGAGAAGGAAGCCCGAAACGCCCGAAAGCGGATGATATCCAATGCACGTGGTGGCACTGGTTTTATTGACATAGCTACCTACGCCCTTATGAAAGCGATGGCGGAAAACCCGGAAGGCCTTAATTCTGATCACTCCGCGATACTGCAACGCCTGCATCAGGCTGAGCAGGACTGGGCAAAGCACGCCGCTGGCACGCCGCTGGCTGATTTCTTCAACACCGGATACGGCGGTCTCTTCCGGATCTTACCTGTGCAGCCTGGTACGGTAGAGGCGTTGGCTGCGCAACATATCCATGTTGTGTACGTTAATAAGAGATTGATTCGGATCAACATCATGGGTTTGCCTCATGGCGACCAGACTGCAGAGGTTGTGAGGGCAGTGTCAAACCGTTGTATTGAGGAGTTACCAAAGGCGCTTCGTCCGTTCGCCGCCTGATTCATCACCGGGATCTCCAACAGGCCGTCACTCGTCTAAGGAAACAGATGCAACAGTTGTCTTCGTCTGTCCTGTTGGTTTACTCCCTACCCAAGGAGGCCGGACATCTACACCCCTGGTAAGCCGGGGGTGTAGACAGAGTGTATACCCCTGGCTTATTACACCGAATCGCCGGATGTCAGACCAAAGGGGTTTACGCCACTTCGCTCAGCCACCCACAGGAGATAAATCTCCATTTTCCGCCGTGCCGGCGCCAGTTGTGTACCGATTCTTAAAATCGGTACTATCGCAAAGTGCCTAAGCTCCTTTTTTTCTCTTCTTGCCCTTTTTGATCTTCTTGCCTTTTCCACCATGTTTATTTTTCGACGCCTTCTTGCGTTTTTTCCCTTCCTTGGTCTTGTGCTTCTTTTTACCCTGTTGCTCCTGCTCCCAATTCTTATGGGCTGCTTCGGCGTCAGACGGGGGTATCACATCTTCATGGCCAATCCTATCTGCCATACCAGGTTTGGCGGAGGGCGTTTTCAGGGCCTGACGGAATTCTGGATCTACTGCAGTGGACTTTTTTTGCTTTCGAAGCCGGTCGAGTGCGGAACGGTACCCATGACCATACAGGGTCTCTGCCAACGACTTGAACTCGCGGCTCGCTATGCTTCGGGGCTCGAGTTCAAACACAGCCAGTCCCTCGCTGAATGAGTCGCGAAAAACAGCGCGATCCGATAGACGCTGTGGAATCAAACGGACGCCGGGAAGCGCGTCCAATGCCGCGGCGGCTTCATCAGACGCCTGAATCGTCTTGTTGGTATCAGCGCGGTTGAGAAAGGTGATCGACTCCGGTGGATTGCCGTGGGTATTCTTGGAGAGGAATCCTACGAATCGTTGAGTCGACCAGATATCGGCTTGTGACGGGGTTACGGGAATCAAGATGCGGTCGGCAATCATGATCGCCTGTTTGAAGGAACCCAGGTCCGCAGCTCCAACGTCAATGATGATTTCTTCGGCATTCTCCGGGAGAGTCACGTCCGAGAAGGTCCCGGCGTCTACATGGATGGAAGGTTCTACTCCCTCTTCCATCCTCAGTGCAGCAGCGTCTGAGAGGGTTCTCTGGGGATCAAGATCAATCACAGTTGTCCTGCGACCCGTTGAGTACAACCATACCGCCAGATTGAAAGTCACCGTACTCTTGCCGGTTCCCCCCTTAAGATTAGCAATAACAGTTATCATTCTGTTTGTCCGAAATAATTTTTTGTCTCATGCAGCTGATCCAGCCTTTGCGTTTCAGTGGCGTCCGGGTCAAAAAATCCACCCCAACGTCAAGGCTCTTCAATGCATCCAACTCGCTGCACAGATTCCACACCGGTTCTTAGAGCATTCTGACAGTTGAATCGCATGCGCTTAGCATAAACCTGACGGTTCAAGATGCATAGCGCCGGTGCGGATACGTTCTCGCCTGGCAGGTTTCGTCCTGGCGGGGGGCTTTGACCGGTGGCATGCCTTGGTATCCCGGTAAAACGCGAACGAATTAACATCCGGAGAAATAAGAGTTATTGATACGAGGTGTAGATTCTCTCGGTCTATAACTGGACACAGATAATGATACTGGAACGAATTCTGGTAGCCTTGCTTATCTCCACCTGGCTCTGCTTACTATAAGGATGATCTCAAGCTGTAAAAGGCGCTCCCTTCATATTAAAAAGGCCGGTAACCCTCGTTACCGACCTTTTTCCTCATCCCCGACCTGTTACGAGATGTTGTCTCCCAAACTGTCGCGGTTGTCCCTGTCGTCGCTCAGCCTGTCGAAAGGAACCGACTGGCTGGAAGACCTGATCTGCTCCAGGTTGTAAAGCAGGTCGGAGTCCTGATCCACGGGGCCGCTGTTTACGCGGACGTACGGGCTTCCCACGCTGGCTGTAACCGTACCGGTACCGTAGATGATGTCGTCGCGGTTATCGACTTCCGCTAAGGCGGCACCTGAGGACAGGGCGACGGAAAGGATGGCTGCGGTGTAAGTGGTTTTTTCATGATGTATCTCCAATAGTCTCTTAGGTTGAAAAGCTGGTTTGCTTGACCAGAAATTTCGCAGATGCTGTGCCAACTTTTTGAATTATCTAATTAATCTATATCAATCAATAAGTTAAATTTTTTTGTTGGAAAGCCGGTACGGATGCGTACCTGATTGGATTTAAAGATACGTTAAAATGCAGGTATATCGCTCCGTTGCATATTTAACGCAGGGTTACGTTCGTGACGCTGTTTCCAATCTTTTCACCGGGTTTGGGCGCATCTGTCATCCACGGAATTGGTTCATCTTCTGTTCAGCTCTCTTTTTCTACCATGAAACTCAGGATCGATTGGACGATCCGGATTAACCGAGAGAGGTATTGCAGAGATGATCAGAACAATCCACGTCGTTACCATGATTACAGCCATCAGTTTTGGTATCACCGGTATTGCACAGGCCAGAGACAACAATCGCGACGACCGGGGTTCCAGGGACCGCACCTCCGTGCAGACGACGGCAAAAGTCCGGGATAGAAGAACTGACGGGAATCGATCAGAGGCGCGTCGGAACAACGCGGCGGGACGCTTTGCTGCCAAGGTCGACCGGCGGCAGGAAAATCAGCTTTCGAGAATCCGCGATGGTCGGCGGAGCGGCTCACTGACAAAACGGGAAGCGCGGAAACTTAAGAAAACCCAGAGAAAGATTGACCGCATGGAGTACCGTTTTACGAAGGACGGTCATATTGACAAGCGTGAGCGCCGAAAGCTCAACAAGGCGCTGGAGCGGTCGAGCCATCGCATCTACAAGCTGAAACACAACGACGTCTACCGCGGCAATCGGGACCAGGCATACAACCATGGCCATGGCGCCGGGAGAAACTGGATAGGGGGGTATTCCAGTCATGAGCCGGTTTACCAGTCGGATAGCGGTTACCAGCCGGCGGTCACATACAGCGAAACTGTCGACCTGCTGTTCGACGGCATCACGCTCAGCTGGAATACAACGAGACAGTTTTGATGGTGCGGTTCCAGGTGGCGGGCTACATTGCTCCGCCACCTGACCAGGTCCTGTGTTATTTGGGGTATCTGTCGTAATGGGGAGCCGAAAGCCCCTCTTCATACCATGGGGCCCGGTCCTTCCAGAATATATGATCGCGGGGTTTAATACCCGGATCCGAGTCCAGGGAGCCGGCGGGTACTATGAGAAACTTCCCGTCGCGGCTGAGGTAGGGGACAGGTGAGCCACATTCCGTACAAAAGCTTTTGGCAAAGCGCTCCGCCGTTGGCAGGTCGTATCTTCTGGCAAATTCTCTGCCGGCAAGCCACTCGATGTTCCCGGGATCTGTGAAAATATTGGAGGCATGCGCTGAACCGCTGTCTTTGCGGCACCTGGAACAATGGCAGAGGTGAAAGGCGCTGTAGGGGCCCTGCACCACAAATCGGATTTTCCCGCAAAGACAGCTGCCCTTTGTCTTTTCACTCATGGTTGTCGATATCCTATATTGGCCGTGGTGGGGCAAGGGTGGTGCTTTACGCCAATGTTTGCATGGTCTATTGCAGGAAGTAATAGACGAACAGGGAGATCGCGGCCACCAACGCAAAGATGCCCCACAGAATCAGCATGTCTTTTTTCACTCCGTGTCTCCTGCTACATTAGGACGCTTTGTCTAAGGCTTGTTAACAGGCCCCGATACAGTCATGCCGGCCCAATAAGTTACCCGCATGCGGGTTGCGCAGGGTCGGCTTCTCGGAATCCTACAGACATTATCCGGAAGGTCGTATGAACGGCAAGACGCCAGGTACATTATTTATCGTGTCCGCTCCTTCGGGTGCCGGGAAAACCAGCCTGTTGAAGGCCCTGATTGAAGCCCACGACGGACTCCGGGTCTCGGTGTCCCACACCACGCGTTCGAAGCGCCCCGGCGAGATCGATGGTGTGGATTATCACTTCGTGGATCCTGACACTTTCACCCGAATGGTCGAACAGGGGGAGTTTCTGGAACATGCCCAGGTGTTCGAAAATTATTACGGGACGGCCGAGTCCAATATTCGAAACCAGCTGGGTTCGGGGGTGGACGTGATTCTGGAAATCGACTGGCAGGGGGCGCGGCAGGTGAGATCCCGCTTCCCGGACACGGTTTCGATTTTCATCCTGCCTCCCTCCAGGGAGGCCTTGCGGGAGCGCCTGGGCAACCGGGGGCAGGACAGCGAGGTCGTCATCGAGCGGCGGATGCGGGATGCGATAGCCGAGATGAGCCACTATCCCGAGTACGATTACCTGGTGATCAATGACCAGTTCGATCGGGCGCTCCGGGAACTCGGATCGTTGGTAACCGCCCGGCGGCTGCGCTGTCCGGCCCAGGTTCAGCGTCTGCAGGCAGTACTGGAAGGGCTTTTGAACTGAATGCGCTTCCTGCCCCGCGGTATCGGATATCTGGATACTGCCAACTGATTGAGTTATATTCAGTGTTCAGCTCCCGGGAACGGGGGTTGATGTCGCTGATTATCGGTCAGTTTTACCTTATACCTCCCCTGGCGGAGGTCTTGATCCCGGAGTAGATTTAGATGGCCCGTGTCACTGTTGAAGACTGTCTGGACCACGTAGACAACCGATTTGATCTGGTGCTTCTCGCAACCAAGCGGGCTCGCCAGCTGATGCATGGCGTGGACCCCCTGCTGCCCTGGGAGAATGACAAACCCACCGTCATGGCGTTGCGTGAGATCGCGGCGGGACTGGTGGACGATCAGGTGATCAACCCCCCTGAACAGGTTGATGTGGAAATGATCATGGAGGACGAGGAACTCAGGGCCGGTGGCAACCCGGGAGAGCCGCCTCCCATGACCTGAAGCATGGCGCGGAGGGTCTATCACTCGAACCGGAACCGGTTCTACCGGAACAGGGTGCGGTCTGTTTTTCAAAGGGGGTAAGTCGTGGCAACTGCACCGCTTGAAACCCTCAGAGACGATTCCGGTAAACCCCGTTTTCTTATCAGCGACCTCTGTGTCTATCTGGAGTCATACCTGGAGCAGGAACAGATACGGGAGGTCTATCGCGCCTACCTGTTCAGTGCCGATGCCCACGAAGGGCAAAAGCGCCTTTCCGGTGAACCCTATATCTACCACCCTCTCGCGGTAGCGAGAATCCTCGCGGATCTGCAGATGGATTATAAGTGCCTGATGGCCGCCATTCTGCACGACGTCATCGAGGATACCCCCACGGCCAAGGAGCATATTGCGGAACAATTCGGGGAGGAGATTGCGGAGCTCGTCGATGGCGTCAGTAAGCTGACCCAGGTGGATTTCCGTTCCCGGGCCGAGGCCCAGGCGGCCAGTTTCCGCAAGATGCTTCTGGCCATGACCCGGGATATCCGGGTGGTGATGATCAAACTCGCGGACCGTGTGCACAACATGCGCACCCTTGGCGTGATGCCACCGGAAAAGGCCCGCCGTATCGCCAGGGAGACGCTGGAGATCTATGCGCCAATAGCTCACAGGCTGGGCATGAACAGTATGCGCAACGAGCTCGAAGAGCTCTGTTTTACCGCCTATTGGCCGATTCGCCACCGGGTCATTCAAAACGCGGTGAAAAAGGCCCGCGGCAATCGCAAGCAGGTTTTGGGCAAGATCGAAAAGGCTATCCATACCAGGCTGGAGCAGGAGAAAGTACCTGCACAGGTCAGCGGCAGGGAAAAGCACCCCTACAGCATCTACCGGAAAATGAAGGAAAAGAAGCTGTCGTTTCACGAGGTTGTCGATGTTTATGCCTTTCGCATCATCGTGGACAGACGGGATACCTGTTACCGGGTGCTGGGGCTGGTGCACAATCTCTACAAACCGGTACCGGGCAGATTCAAAGACTATATCGCCATCCCCAAGGCGAATGGCTATCAATCCCTGCACACGGTACTTTTCGGACCTCACGGAATCCCCATCGAGATTCAGATACGCACCGAGGAGATGAGCCGTATCGCGGAGTCGGGCATTGCCGCACATTGGCTCTACAAGGCTGTCGAGAAGAAGCATGACCTGGCCCATGCCGGCGCGTCGGACTGGCTCAACAACCTGCTGGAACTCCAGAAGCGCGCGGGCAGCGACTCTATCGAGTTTCTGGAGCACGTCAAAATCGACCTTTTCCCGGACGAGGTGTATATATTCACCCCCATGGGGGAGATTATGGTGCTTCCCAAGGGAGCCACGGTGATCGATCTCGCCTATGCCATTCACTCGGATCTGGGGAACCAGTGCGTGGCCGCCCGAATCAACAGGCGCCTGGTGCCGCTGCGCACTCGCCTGCACAGCGGTGAGACGGTTGAGGTGATTACATCCCCGGGCGCCCGTCCCAACCCCGCCTGGCTCAATTTCGTCGTGACCGGAAAGGCCAGGGCCAACATCCGCGGTTACCTCAAGAATCTGAAGCGTAACGAGGCTGTGCTGTTGGGCAGGCGGCTGTTGGAGAAGGAACTTGTCAGTTGCGGCAGAAGCCTCGGGGAGATAGCTCCGGTGGAACTGGAGCACCTTTTCCAGGAATTCAGGCTTCAGGGTGTGGATGATCTGTTTGAGGAGGTCGGGCTGGGCAATCGGATGCCATTGCTGATTGCCAGGCGACTGGTGAATGAGAACGTCAAGACCCGGGCCCATACCATCGAAGAAGCGCAGTCCGCGATACCGCTGGCAATCCACGGTACCGAGGGCATGGTGGTCAAGTTCGCCAAATGCTGTCGGCCCATCCCCGGCGACGAGATTGTTTCCGCCTTCAGTCCCGGTACCGGTATCGTGGTGCATCGCCAGGAATGCCGGAATATCGACATGCGCAAGCACGGTGATCGCTGGCTGGATGTCCGCTGGGAAGACGAACCCAGAGGTGAGTTCAACACCGAAATCAAGGTTGAGGTAAGCAACAAGCGGGGCGTACTGGCCACCGTCGCCGCCGCGATCTCAGGGTCGGGCTCAAACATAGAAACCGTCAGCCTGGATGAACTGGATGGTTTGACCTCGAGCCTTACCCTGGTGCTCACCGTGGACAACCGGAAACACCTGGCCACCATCATGCGCCGGCTGCGCTCACTGCCCACGGTACTGCGCATCAGTCGAATGATGAGGTGAAAGAAAGTAACCAGTTACTAGTTACTGGTTACTGGTTTTAAGTAAAGCATTCTTCACTCGTAACTGGTTACTGGAAACTATTAACCTGGAGCTAATACATTGGCACGAGAAATCATTCATACCGACCAGGCACCGCAGGCGATCGGTACATACTCCCAGGCGGTAAAGACCGGCGGCAGGGTTTATCTTTCCGGGCAAATACCCCTGGTTCCCGAGACCATGGAGATGGTGGAGGGTGATATCGAGCAGCAGATCCGCCGCGTCTTCGATAATCTGCTCGCTGTGGCCAGGGCAGCCGGGGGCGGGTTCCAGGATGTGTCCAAGCTGAATGTGTATCTCACGGATCTGGCCGACTTCCCGTTGGTCAACCACGTGATGGCGGAATATTTCACAGAACCCTATCCGGCACGGGCTGCCATCGGTGTGGCTGCACTGCCGAAGGGCGCCAGCGTGGAAATGGATGCGGTAATGGAGATGGACTGACGGGCGTTATTCAAGCCGTCTCAGTCGCCGCACCGGCGCGCTTTTCCACTGCCTGATGTCTTAGCAGGCGGCGTTCAAACAGCCGGTACGCCTGCACGAAAATAAACGTCAACAGCAGATAGATACATCCCGCCGCAAAGAATATTTCAATCGGCATGTAGGTGCGGGCGATGATGGTGCGCGCCATGCCGGTAAGATCCAGCAGGGTGATGGTGCTGGCCAGGGCGCTGCCCTTGAGCATCAGTATGATTTCGTTGCTGTAGGCCGGAAGGGCGATACGATAGGCAATGGGGAGGGTTATCCGGCGCAGCATCAGCACCCGGCTCATACCTACGGCCATGGCCGCTTCCAGTTCACCCGAGGGAACAGCCTGAATCGCCCCGCGCAGTATTTCAGTGGTGTAGGCCGTGGTATTGAGGGTGAACACGATCAGGGCACACCAGTACGCCTCCCTGAGATACGGCCAGAACATGCTTTCCCGAACACCCTCGAACTGCGCCAGCCCATAATAGAAGAGGAACAGTTGGACCAGCAGGGGGGTTCCCCGGAAAAAGAAGGTGTAGGCCAGCGGGATGCTGCGGATTAAGGGGTTTCCCGAAACGCGCATCAGGGCCAGGGGAATGGAGAGCATCGCGCCGACCAGCAGCGACAAGAGCACCAGTTCCAGGGTGAGCAGGGTCCCCTCCAGGAGCTTCGGCAGATTGTCGAAGATGACGCTCCAGTTCCAGCTCACTCGACCCTCCTCGCCATGCCACGGCCTGCCCACT
>JAHEHQ010000415.1 GCA_024644505.1 Gammaproteobacteria bacterium | reverse complement strand
CGAGACGCTCCTCTGTGTACAGACTCTGATCGAAGACGGTCTCCGAGCGACTCCGCGAGACGGTTGAGTATGCCAAGTTCCCGGGTGCCCTCCGCATGCCAGGACAACGACAGGATCATCGAATAGGCCACCGCCCCGCGTTTGTCGTCAAACGCCGGGTTACCTGCACCCTCCGGCACGTCACTAACCGCATCCGCGAGGCGGTCTCGCACCTTGGAGAAGATCTGCTCGTTGTCAGAAGTCGATACCCAGTCCTGCAGTTCGATGTTTACCACGGAGGTGCCGCCGCGCGACTTGGATTCGAGGGTCTTGATCTCCGAGAGTTCACGCAGTCTCTCCTCGATCTTTTCGGTCACCAGCGCCTCTACCCGGGATGCCGATGCACCGGGGAAGGGGGTGATAATGGTGGCGTTGCGCGTGCTGATGCGCGGATCCTCGATGCGCGGCAGGGTCACAAGGGCAGACAGGCCGGCCACCATAAGCATGAAAATGGTCAGGATCAGCAGGTGGCGGTTGCGCACGAAAACTCCGGGCATTCCGGTTTTTTTCTCAGTCATGATTCACCTCCTCCCGTGCTGCCAGGGCCGGGAAGGTGCGCACCGATTGCCCTGGCACAATGCGATGCAGGCCGGTCACCACGATCCGATCCTGTCGGGTGATGGCACCACGCACATAGACCCTGTCTGCCTCCTGGTGGATCAGGTCGACGGTCCGCCGGGCAACCCGGTGCGTTGCCGTCAGGCCGGGGACTGCTTCGATATCCTAAACGGGCTCTGTGACATGGACGCTCCAGAGACCCCGTTCACCTTCGGCCAGCGGAGTGAGGGGCAGCCAGACACCCGGTTCGGCGATGGCCGTGGCCAGGCGCAGGGTCACCAGGTCGCCGGGACGCAGTCCGGTGTCGGCATCCAGGGTGGCGATGCGGCGTTGCGCCAGCTCCAGCGCGGCCCGTGCCGCCCGCTGACCCTCCCTTGACTCGTCGAGACCCTGGTGGGAGATGCCGCCGGCTTCCACGACGCCCTGCAGGCGCTTCAGGGCGACTTCTGCCAGCGCCAGATTGGCCTGTGCCTCGGACAACCCCGCCGCCAGCTTTCCGCGCTGCGCCTCCAGGCGTTCGGTGTCGAGTTCAGCGAGCAGCGCACCCTTTTCCACCATAGCCCCCTCCCGGACCAGAACTCTGGCCAGCTGGCCGCCCAGTTCGAAGCCGAGCACGCTGTCGCGCCGTGCCTGCACGCGGCCGGAGAATACGCGCTGCATCTCGAAGGCTGTCTGAAACCGGACCGGCAGAGTCTCGACCGGCAGGGCAGGGGGATTTTCCTGGAATTGCTGGGCCTGCTGCATCTCGGCGCGGGCCATGACCAGGCCGGCGCAGGCCGCAGCTGCCAGGATCGAGGCGGCAAATCCCAGGTAGAGGATCCTTCGACGGTTTGTGTTCATGGCATCTCTTCCTGAAAGTTGCATGGCTGGCCATGCATGGATCAATGAAATAGACTAGACTGTCCGGTATGATAATAGACTGAATAAACTAGACTGTCTAGTTCCGTATATCCATGCGCCTTGAGAGGTATTCACGACGATGCAGCTAACAGAGATCACACGCCCAGGACGACCCAAGAGCGAGCAGAAGGCGGAGGCGATCCTGCGGGCCGCCTCCACCCTGTTCCTGGAAAAAGGGTTTCAGGGTACCTCCATGGATGCCGTGGCCCAGCGAGCCGGAGTTTCCAAGCAGACGGTTTACAGCCACTATGCCAACAAGGAAGAGCTGTTCAAGGCCTGTATATGTGCCAAGGTGTCGGGATACGGTTTTGATGAAACAAGCTACGCAGCGGAACAGGGGCTGCGGGATGCGCTGCTGCATATCACCCATCGATTCGTAGATCTGCTCTTCGATCCCGAGGTCATTGCCATGCACCGGGTGGTGATGGCGGAAGCGAAGAGCCAGCCGCGCATAGCAGCCTTATTTTTTGAAAATGGCCCAAGGCAGACAAAAACCGCGGTTTCAGCCTTTCTGCGCGACCAGGTCGCGAAGGGTTCTCTGCGCATTCCGGAAGAGCGGATGTTTTACGCATCCGTGCAACTGCTCAGTACCTCGGTGGGCATGCATCAGCTGGAACTCTGGCTGGGCCTGAGGGAATCTGTCGAGGAGGACGAACTGAACCGGCACCTGGAACGGGTGGTGGACGATTTTCTGGTGTTGTATCTTATTGAATGATAATCCGGGCGGGTCGTACAGGGTATTAAGAGAAAATATTAACCGCAGAGGCGCGAAGTCGCAGAGGAAATCAATAAATAATTGTTCTCCGTGTCTTTGCGCCTCTGCGGTTCAAGAATTTTTCATTGAGTACACTCAGGCCTGCAACGATGTAGCGGGCAGCTAAAGAAATGAGAACACTACACCCGACCAGCCTCTCAACAATGCAGGCATCCGAGAGGATTGCTGTTGCTTACTTGATTTGTTGATGAGGGCGCCCCAAACTTGGGCTCATGGTTCGCGAGAACATCTTAATGGAGTCCGGTATCGTGAAGAGATCTTTGATCCAGGCCCTGCCTGTTGTTGCCCTTTGTTTTTCCGCGGTTGCCTGGGGATCCGAAGACCAGACATCGCTCGCCGTATATCAACCGGTTTTGAGCGAGGAATTCAAAGAGATGCTGCGCAACGGCGACCTCGCCAAGGGCGAAAACCAGTTCATGCGCAAATGTTCTTCCTGTCACGATCACAAGAAGGACGGTGGAAACGGGAAGGGTCCGCACCTGTGGAATGTCATGGGGCGCAAAGCCGGCACTTATCCCGGCTTCGAATATTCCGATGCCATGCGCAGTTCGGGGCACGTCTGGACCTATGCAACCCTGAACTACTACCTGACCAGGACGGACCGCGCGGTGCCCGGCCGCATCATGGATTTCCGGGGTATCCGAAAGGATTCCCAGCGGGCGGACCTGCTGCTGTTCATGCG
>JAHEHQ010000414.1 GCA_024644505.1 Gammaproteobacteria bacterium | reverse complement strand
CCTGTATCTGCTTTGCGGTGACTGCTTCGATCCGGTCCGTAAAGGTATCCAGGTAATCCAATGGGAGCCCGTAAAAACCGATGACCGCCAGGTACTCCACGATCTTTGCGTTGCTGGCGGTGCGCAGGGGAAACCCTCCCGTAACGTTTTTCTTTGCCGCCGTCAGTTCCTCTTCCGTCGGTCCTTCGTCAATAAATCGCCGCAAAGTGGCCCGCATGACCTCCCTTGCCTCACCGGCCTTGGCATTCTGGGTCTGGGCACCCGCGATGAATGGGCCATCGCGTCGCATCGGAGAGAAATAGCTGTAGACGCTGTAGGACAGCCCCCGCTTTTCACGCACCTGTTCGCTGAGCAGTGAAACCAGACCGGAGCCGCCCAGTATATGGTTTCCCAGGTACAAAACGAAATAGTCGGGATCGCCGCGGTGCATGCCGGGCTGACCCATGAGGATATGGCTCTGGCTGGAGGGAAAGCTGCGACTGATAACCTTTTCCTGCTTCAGTGTCTTTACCTCGGGCAGATCCGGGGGCTTCCTCCCCTCCGGCAGGCTGCCGACCAGCCTTTTCGCCAGCTGCTCTGCCCCTTGCCTGTCCAGGGCGCCCACGATCGCCACCACCGCGTTCCTGGCGACATAGTGCTGCCTGTAGAAATCAACCACCTGCTCTCTGGTGATCGTAGGAAGCGACTCCAGGGTGCCCGCCTGCGGAGTGGCATACGGATGCTCTCCGAACAGCGCCTTATAAAAGGCCTTGCTCGCCACCGTACCCGGTTTCTGCTCACCCCGCCGAACGGCCGTCAGCATGAGTTTGCGCCTCCGCTCCAGTTCCTTGGGTTCGAACCTGGGGGAGTTCAGCAGAACAATCATGGTCTCAACCGATGTCTCATAGGCTCTCGGCTCTGTCAGGGTTCTCAGTGAAACCCAGGCCCTGTCCCGACCAGCCCCACTGCCCAGCTCAGCACCCACCGCCTCCGTGCGTTCGGCAATCTGATCCGTATTCCACTCACCCGCACTCTCGGTGAGCAGGTGGTTGGTCATGCTGGCCAGCCCCGGAGTACCCCCGTCCCTGGCGCTGCCGGCATCGAAGACCACCCGCATATCCACCATCGGCAGGTCCGGTGCCTCCACGAACAGGACACGGGCGCCGTTTTCGGTGGTCCATGCCTGGATCTCCGGCCCGGCCGCTGCCTGGGATGCCGGTAGTCCAGCCACCAGCAGTCCCGACAGGCAGACGGCTGCTCCTCTAGTGGATCCCATTGTGACCTCCCACGGCGGCAAGCGGTTTGTCGTTCTCAAGCGGCAAAGGCTCAAGTACGGCAACCGTAAGGTAATCGTCTTTCAGATACTTCTGTGCCACCTGACGTACCTGATCCGGGGTAACCTGTCCGATACGCTCAACGTACTCATCTGTGAGCCGCCAATCCAGCCCTATGGTCTCCAGGGTGCCGATCTGCATGGCCTGATAGAAAACGGAGTCCAGTTCGTAGGTCTTGCTTGCGATCACCTGGGCGCGCACCCGGTCCAGCTCCTGCTCGCTGACCGGCTCGTTCTTCAGCAGTTCGATCTGGGCTCTCAGTGCCCGCTCCAGTTGCCCGATATCGCGGCCGGGCGCCGGCGATCCATCCACCAGCAGCATCCCCGGCAGTCGCGAGAAGGCGCTGTAGGACGCCCCCGCGGACGCGGCAATCTCCTCTCCCCTCACCAGACTCCGCGTGAACCGGGCACTGCTTCCCCCGTCCAGAATGGAGCTGAGCATCTCCAGGGCATAAGGCTCCCATTCCGCCTGCGCCTGGGCCAGTACCGGCGTCTTGTAACCGAAAACGACGTAAGGCTCCTTGGCCGGGGCCCGCACCGTCACACGGGTCTCTCCCCGCTGGGGGGGCTCGACACGGGGTTTCTGGGAGGGGATCTTTTCGGGTTTGAGGGGGCCGAAATGGCGCTTCGCCAATTCCAGCACCTCCTGCGGATCGACATCTCCCACCACTACCAGCGTGGCATTATTCGGTGCATACCAGAGGCTGTACCAGTGCTGCAGATCCTCCACGGTCATGTTTTCCAGATCGCTCATCCAGCCGATCACCGGGTTGGCGTAGGGTAGATTGCGATAGGCGACCGCGGACAATTGCTCGTAGGTCAGGGACGTGGGCTTGTCCTCCGTTCGCAGCCTGCGCTCCTCCTTCACCACTTCGATCTCTTTTTCGAACTCCTTTTGTCCCAGGGTCAGGTTGCGCATTCGATCCGCTTCAAGTTCGAAGGAAATCTCCAACCGGTCCCTGGAAAGGGTCTGAAAGTAGGCAGTGTAGTCCCGCCCGGTAAATGCGTTCTCCCGCCCCCCGTTTGCTGCGATGATCTTGGAAAACTCGCCGGGGGGATGGTCCCTGGTGCCCTTGAACATCATATGCTCGAGGACGTGAGACACCCCCGTGGCACCTGCAGGTTCGTAGGATGAGCCCACCTTGTACCAGACCTGGCTGACCACGATGGGTGCCCGGCGGTCTTCCTTGACGATGACCTTGAGGCCGTTGTCCAGGAGAAATTCGTGCACCGGCCCCTTGGCCAGGCCCGGGAGAGCTACGAGAAACAACATCGCCCCAAAAACTCTTATCATCATTTACTCCCTCAACCCGATACGGGATAGGTTGAAACTTCACAAGATGTTAGGATTTCGCCTCGACAGACGAGGGCCGATTCTTTCAAACCATGCCCTCGATGTCCAAACAGGATCTTCGAATTAGAGACAAGACGGCGCCCCCTGGGTTCCGCGGACGCACGGGATTGAGTGAAATATGCTGGGATTCGGACGACGTAAAAGAGGACCTTCTGACGACCAGACCACCTCCGAAGTACCTCCGGAGGAAGAAAGAAAAGGTCTGTATGCCCGCTTCAGAAGTCGCCTGAAAAAATCCCGCAGCAGATTCTCCGGCAGACTGACCAACCTGGTCACCGGCAGGAAAGAGATCG
>JAHEHQ010000413.1 GCA_024644505.1 Gammaproteobacteria bacterium | reverse complement strand
CCTAGGATACCAGTTCCAGCAGGTACTGGCCTGTCAACACGAACACCATCACCACCAGTACCCTGTGCAGATATTTGCGGTAGGTCTCCGCATCCACCCGTTCCCGCATTCGCATGCCGCCGAACAGCGCAACGGCAGACAGGGCGGCAAAAGGCAGGGTGAATAAAAGCAGGGAAGAGGTCATGATGCCAGAATAGCCGAAGACGCCCATCTGGACGGTCTTGCCGGCGAGAAAACAGAGGTTGAACACCTGCACCATGACCAGCGGCGTCATACCAACCTGCAGCGCAACAATTATCAGCAGGGGAACCATCACGTTGACCGTACCCGCGGTGAAGCCCGCGGCCACCCCGAATATCAGGTAGGCCATGACCCTGTGCGATTTTATCCAATCGAGATTGAGGGCGGTCAGACGGTCTTTGAAGAGATAGGACAGAATAATGGCCGCAAGCAGTAATCGAAAAGGCGCCGGATCGACGGAAATCAGCAGCCAGCTGCCCGCGACGGTGCCTGCGGGGATCATGATCACGAGTGGCCAGTGGCGACCGATGCTTTCGGACCATCGGCCGCCGCGCAGGATGCTGATGACGTTGACCGTGACGGTGGGCAGAAGGGTCATCAGGATCGCGATACGGATGTCGAAAGCAATTGCCAGCAGGGGAGTGGCCAGCATGGGAAAGCCCAGGCCGAGGATGCCGTGAACCAGACCCGCGAATAGAAATACGGCTCCCACCCCAAGCCAGCCGGCTAAAGTGAGGGATTCCGGTTCCACAGTGAAGGCTTACTCGGCGGAGAGGGGCCGCAGATGATGCGCCGGCGGATGCTCAAGCACCTTTTTCTCGCCGTTACGCCCCAAGGTTGGGGAAACCCGCCGGGCAGCATCCTGGATCAGGGTGAGTTCCCCGGGATCTGATGTCCGGTGCCGGGCGTAGCGATGCAGTTCCCAAAGAGCGGCTCCCGCCGCATCGGTTCCCAGCTGTTCGAGAAGCCCTATGGCGAGCAGCCTGCCATTCCTGTTGTCCCTGATCCCCCAGTTGTCTGCAAAAAACTCGAACAGGACCTTCTCCTTCCCACGGACCTGCAGTCTCTTGAGAATTTGCCCGAGCCCCGGGTAGAGCTCCGCTTTTCCCACGGGCCCCCAATCCCTGACGTGGCAAAGCAGGTCGAGCATACGGAGCTCCGGGTCCATGCCGCTCCCGTGGAACTCCACCCACTCCCACAGCTGCTGTATCGCTTCTTTTCGCAGCGCTTCTTCTTTAGCGCCGATCCCTGACAGGGAAACAATCAGCTGCAGCAGTTCATCATCGCGGATGGCCAGGATCCGATAGCCTTTATCTATTTTTTCCAGCATCCAGTAACCGGGATCGAACGGCATGGTGACAATGGCGTTTCCCCAGAAAAACCTGATGCTGCCGGGAATGCCCTCTGCGATTCGCAGGCCAAGAATCCCCACATTGGGCGGAGGGTCCGTGATCAGGTAGCTGAATCCGGATGCAAGGATTGTCTGTTTTCCGTCGACCGTGGCAATGCGCTCACTTTGACAGAATATCCTGCCTTCCATATGAAGCCCCGAATGCCAGTCGAAAAAGCGGAATGATCCGGGTTGAAACGCCCCGGTTTTCTCTTGTATGCCTATCTGGTTTTCGTCTATTTCAACCGGTAGATGCAGAAAAGGGGTCTCGAAATCAACCTGCAGGAACAATCCGGGATCAGCTTCGCTGTCATGCAGGTATATGCGTGCCGTGATACCCCGATGGATCTTTTTCAACAGCGGGATGCGGCGAAGAGCAGCCGTCTTTCGGATAATCAGCAGTTCCATCGCCATGGCCAGCGCCGAAAGCCTGGAACTCAACATGGCCAGCGCACCCTGATAACATCCGGATTCGGCTCGTATCGGGTGAAACGCGTCGTCGGGTAAACCATTGCCCGCGGCCATGGCATTACCGGACAGACAGTGTTTTCTCGTTCCATATCTGTTACGCCCCGGGTGGCGTGAACATGCCTGAATCGTAATATTGTAGTTTACAACAGATTGAGGTTAATCCAGGACCAAAAGGACAATAACCGGCATGACAATAAAGGCAGCGATGGTTTGAAAGGTGATGATCGATGCCATCGTCTCCGTATCGCCCCCCAGTTGTCTGGCGAGAATGTAGGCGGATGGTGCCGTGGGGGTCGCGAAGAAGATCATCAGTACCCCGGCCGGTATACCGCTGAGACCGCTGATGGAAACAGACAATGCAGCCACGGCGGGCTTCAAGACAAACTGTACAGTCGATGCGAATAGCATCGGGTGGACGTGTCCACGCAGTGCTCTGGGCCTTAGGGCTGCACCTACTGCGAGCAATCCGAAGGGCAGGGCGGCCCTTCCCACGATCTCCAGAATCGATCCGGTAATCCCCGGCAGGCCGACACCGCTGACACTGAGAAGCCAGCCCAGGCAACAGGCGGCAATCAACGGGTTGCCGACAATATCCCGGGCAAGCGCCCCCAGGCCCTTAGAAGGCGCATCACTCCACAGTGAAAAGGCGGAAACGCAGAGCAGATTGATCAGAACAATCATGAAACCCGCCGCCACCGCGCCCATGGCCAGGCCGGCAGATCCGAAAAATGCTTGCGCCACAGCCAGGGCGATATAAGTGTTGAATCTCACACCGCCCTGGAATATCGATGTGAAAGTGGGGTTGGAAGCCGACGCCCCAAACCGCTGCCATGCGACCAGGAGGGCCACCGCGCTGCCCAGGGTCAGGACGATGACCAGGAGCATGGCCGGCCAGGGCACTCCGGTAATCTTCTGATTGCCCAGCGTGCCCACGAGCAGCGCAGGGAGGAGTATGAAGTATGTCAGCTTTTCAATTCCCGCCCAGGCTTCTTCCGGCAGGAATCGGCTTTGTCTCAGAATAAAGCCGAGCAATATGAGCGCCAGGACCGGCGCAAGCGCTGTCGCGATTAGACTCATTTC
>JAHEHQ010000412.1 GCA_024644505.1 Gammaproteobacteria bacterium | reverse complement strand
ACCTGATCGGACTATCCGTTCTGTCCGGCAGCCACCTGGAACTGGTGGAGGACGCCCTGGGCAGGCTTGCCGAGCGTGGACTGTCCGACGTGCCCGTTATCGTCGGCGGCATCGTGCCCATGGAAGACGAACGGGACCTCAAGGCGCACGGCGTGGCCGCCGTGTACACGCCCAAGGACAGCGACATGAACAGGATCATGTCGGAGCTGGTCAACATCATCCGCGAATCCAACGGCCTGGAACGCTTCGAAGACGCGGCTTGATGCTGGCATTGCGCACACTGCCGGATCCTGAGAGCCTGGCGGAATCGGTTTCGGGGCAAAACCGTGCCGCGGTGGCCAGGGCACTCAATCTCCTGGACGACAAACGCCCGGAGGCACGCCGCTTTGCGGCGCGGTTACTGGCGACCCTGCCGAAAGACCGGCTGTATGGCGCGGGGCATCTGATCGGCCTCACGGGCCCGCCGGGTGTCGGGAAATCCTCGCTGACCGCCGCCCTGGTGCGGATCTGGCGCAAACGGGGACTGAGGGTGGGCATACTGGCCGTCGATCCGTCCAGCCCCATCAGCGGCGGTGCACTGCTCGGGGACCGCCTCCGCATGCTTTCCGGTGACCTGGACGACAAGGTGTTTATCCGGTCCCTGGCCTGCCGGGGAGAATTCGGCGGGCTGAGTGCGGAAGTCTGGCCCATGAGCCTGGTGATGCTTGCCGCTTTCGATATCGTATTGGTGGAAACGGTCGGTGTCGGCCAGAAGGAGATCGACGTCTCCAAACTGACGGACACCACCTGCTTTGTGGCCCAGCCCGCCTCCGGCGACAGCATCCAGTTTCTCAAGGCCGGCATCATGGAGATCCCCCACGTGCTGGTGGTAAACAAGGCCGACGTGGGACTGGCGGCGCGCAAGACACTGTCAGAGCTCAAGGCCACGCTCAGGCCGCCCTCCGCCCCGGAAGACTGGCAGGTCCCCGCACTCTCAGCCAGTGCCACCATGGGTACCGGCATAGAGACCCTGGCGGACAGCATCGAGGCACACCGGGTCTGGCTCACCGCACAGGGGAAGCTCACAGCCACTCGCAAACGCTTCCAGGCGGAGTGGATCATCAAACGGCTGCGTGAGGAGTTCGGCCGCTTCGGCATCGAATCCCTGGGAGGGGAGTCCAGGCTGCTGGGGGATCTGGTGGAACTTCAGGGGTCACCGTTTGAACAGTACGAATCCCTGCGAAATCGCTTTCTTACTAATCGGGGTCAATAAAATCGTCACGGAAACGCGTTATTCTCAAACGATTAACGGAATACAGGAATTACAGGCTTATCAATTAGCTGGCAGGAATCAACGAATGTGCGCGCAGGTGGGGCATGCAGTGGCGAACATATTCAGCAGACTGGCCAGCGTACTTTCCAGCAGTAGCTAACCTTAAGAGGTATGACAATGGCAAAGGAACTATATGACATCGGTGAGGCACCACCAATAGGGGAGGTCCCCCCCAAGATGCACGCCTGGCTGATTCGCGGGGAGCGTTTCGGCGAACCAACCAAAGCGTTCCAGAAGGAGGTTGTCGACGTACCGCAGATTGCAGACGATGACGTGCTGGTGTACGTGATGGCTGCCGGCGTCAACTACAACAATGTCTGGGCCGGTCTGGGCATACCCGTCGATGTCATCAAGGCCCGCAACAAACAGGGGGAGCCGGAAGACTTCCACATCGGCGGCAGTGATGCCTCGGGCATCGTCTACAAGGTCGGGAAGGATGTCACAAACGTCAAGGTCGGCGATGAGGTTGTTGTCCATTGTGGTACTTGGGACAGGAACTGCCCCTGGGTAACGGCAGGCAACGACCCCATGTACTCCCCCTCCTTCAGGATCTGGGGCTACGAAACCAACTACGGCAGTTTTGCCCAGTTCACCAAGGTGCAGGCACATCAGTGCATGCCGAAGCCGAAGCACATGAATTGGGAGGCGGCAGCAGCCTATGTGCTGGTGGGCGCCACCGCCTATCGCATGCTGCATGGTTGGAGCGAACACTCCGTCCGGGAGGATGATGTGGTTCTGATCTGGGGCGGCGCAGGCGGACTGGGGTCCATGGCCATCCAGATCTGCAAGGCCGCGGGCGCCACGTCGGTTGCGGTGATCTCCAGCGAAGACAAGGTCGACTACTGCAAGAGTCTGGGTGCCAAAGGCTGCATCCAACGGCGGGATTTCGATCATTGGGGGATGCTTCCCCATTGGAAAGACAACGTCGGCTACGGAAAATGGCTGAAGGGTGTGCGGGGATTCGGTAAAGCCCTGTGGGATGTTCTGGGTGAGAAGCGCAGCCCGCGCATCGTCTTCGAGCACCCCGGCGAATCCACCATTCCCACTTCCATGTTCGTGTGCGACACCGGTGGCATTGTGGTCATCTGCGCCGGCACCACCGGCTACAACGCCACCGTCGACCTGCGTTACCTGTGGATGCGCCAGAAGCGGGTCCAGGGTTCCCATTTCGCCAACGACGAACAGTCCTACGCCATGAATGAACTGGCACTTCAGGGTCATCTGAACCCCTGCATGTCCAGGGCGTTCACCTACGAGGAACTGCCCGACGCGCACCAGTTGATGTTTGAAAACAATCATCCCCATGGCAATATGTCGGTACTGATCGGAGCACCGGAGTTCGGATTGGGCGCCACAGAGAAAGAACCGGTACCACCCCCGCGTTTCACCCTGCCGCCGCAGGATGTACACGTCAGCCCGCACCCCTACCCGAGCTCCGTACCCCTGCCCGGTATCGCATCCGATCCTTCGGATATAACGGAACCCGTCATGGTCGACGACGGCACGAAGGTAAGAGACCTGATGTTCTACGGCCTTGTGTCCTGCTCCCCCGACGACAACGTCGAGGTGGTTGCACGCATCATGATCGGCAACCACGTCCATGCCGTGGTGGTCCAGGAAGATGATCAGGCCATCGGTGTGGTCTCCCAGACCGA
>JAHEHQ010000411.1 GCA_024644505.1 Gammaproteobacteria bacterium | reverse complement strand
CGGGCCGCACGGATGGCTGGTGTCAGCCGGGCGGAGATTCAGCAACGAGTCCGGGAAAAGGATGCTAAAACCTTCGAAGGCAAGCTCAGCATGGAGGTCCTCCGGGAACTTTATCCTCATCTGGAACTGGAGGCGGATCCGGTACTGGACCGAATCCAGAAGATAAAGGCGGAGGCCCGGCCGAAATCACGCTACAGTGATGGCCTGCTGCCGGATCAGGAGACTTTGCTGGCCAGGTTGAAAGACTATCATCGAGCCCTTTTACATGCCAGATCTGCGCTCAACACCTCGGAAGTTCTGGTCAGGGATACCGTGGAAGAACTGAAGCGCTCGGCAAATGCCTCGGGGCCGCTGTTGAGAACCAGTCTGAATGAAAGTCTCGCGATATTGAGAAAGTTGCTGCACCGCCTGCAGGTGACCGACGACACCGTTATCACTCGGGTCACCCGGGAGCCATTGCCCACCACTGCTTTCACCAAAGTGAGCATCCTCCCCAGCGGTCACGAATTCAGGCTCGAAGGAAACGATTCGATTCTGGAGGCGGGTTTGAAAGCGGGCTTCTATCTGGACTACGGCTGCACCAACCACAACTGCGGCAAGTGTAAATGCCGATTGGTCTCCGGCAGTGTCTACAAGATGCACAACCATGACTATTTTCTCAGTGCCAGGGAGCGGGAAGAAGGTTACATCCTCGCTTGCTGCTATACCGCGGATTCGAATCTGGTGATCGAGGCCGGTGAAGCCGGGGTGGAGGAGGACCTTCCCCAACAGGAGATTCGCGCCATCGTGCGCAGGACCTGGTTCGAGGGGAAGGACCTGGCGCTGTTGCATGTACAAACCCCGCGCAGTCAGACACTGCGTTTCAAGTCAGGCCAACAAGTTGAGATCACCACCGAAAACGGCAATGTGGCCAATCTCTATATCGCAAGCTGTCCCTGCGACGGGCGCAATCTGCAATTCCTGGTAGCGCGGGAGCCGGGCAATCCTCTGAGTGATCTGGTATTCGGTCACGGCGTGACCAAACAGACGGTGATGCTGAGGGGACCGAACGGACGATTCGTCCTGCGTAAGGAATCCGCCTCGGCCGCGCTGTTCCTGGCCAAGGAAAAGGGTTTTTCCCCGATCAAGAGCCTGGTGGAGCAGGCCATCAATATAGACCATGCCAAGCAACTGCGTCTGATTACGCTGGATACCTATCCCACGCGCTCGTCCCTGGACAATCTGTGCAGGGCCTGGAACGATTCCCTGGAAAATTTTCTCTATACTCCGGCAGCGGTTCAGACCAGCGTAGAGGGCCTGGTTGAGCAGATGTCAGTGGCACTTTCTCGCACACCCCGGACGGACGTCTATATCGCCGGCCCCACCGACTGGCTGGACGCGCTGACAGCGGCTGCCCGGTCGAACGGTCTGGAGACCGATAATTGGCATTGTCAGCCGGTTCATTAACTGGCAGGAATCTCGAGTTGCCTGGTAGGGTCGAGAGCTGGCGCGGTATCCCACTAGGTACGACCTTGTCTGTTTCCAGGGTTTCCCCTTTCGGGGCTTTCCTCAGGAGTTTTTTTCGCAGAAACGGCAGAGCCTTTTCAAGTCTCACCGGCAGAGCCGGTGGTTTACTTCAAATCCAATTAGCATTAATCAGTGAATTGTAGACCTAGTTTGAGACAGTGCACAAAAGCGCCGTGATCGGTACGCTGTATGTTAAGGAATTGATATCTCGATACGGATGAGTTTTTTGACCATATGGGTAGTGAATCGCTCTATGAGTCCATCACTAGTTAACGCGAATTGAGCCAAAAGTAATACCAATCCAAGCCCCCCTCCCCAGGCCTGCAGGGCGCCGCTCAAAGCTCTCCTGTGCCTCTCGACTTACCAAAGAAGAAAATTTAATATGCTTATAAATTAAGAAAGGACGATAGGTTGGCAGAGCAAAAACTTCGTTACGGGATCTACTTGGGCGCGATCCAGCGCAACCGGCGACAGATCAGCTACTCTTCGGCCCTCGAGGCCGAGCGGCTGCTCCTTAGACGGCCGCGGCTGCGTGCCGTCGATATACACCGCCTATTGACCCCTTACGTCTCGGTCCGCTTTCTCGATCAAGTGCGCGCGGTGGTTCCGCTGGCGCTGATGCTGGTGGGCTTCCAGGCACTCGCCTTGCGCAGTTCTCTGCTCGACATCGAATCGATCGTGCTGGGGATCCTGGCGGTGATCATCGGCCTGATGTTCTTCATGGAGGGTGTGAAGCAGGGCCTGATGCCCTTCACCGAGAATATTGGCTTCCACATGCCGGGAAAGACGCACCCCACCGTCCTGCTGCTCTTCAGTCTGCTGCTCGGCGTGGCAGCGACCTTTGCCGAACCGGCGATTGGGGCATTGCAGGCCGCCGCCAGTGCAGTATCGGCCGAGCGAGCGCCCTGGTTGCGACAACTGCTCGGACCCTACGCCCTCTGGCTGGTGCTTGCGGTTGCAGCCGGGGTGGGGCTGGCAGTCAGCGTCGGGATGGTGCGCATGATGCTCGGATGGCAACTCAAAAAGCTGGTGCTGTTGATTGTGCCGCCGACCCTGGCAGTGACTGCTTGGAGCGCCCAGCAGCCCGATCTGATGCCTATTATCGGCCTAGCCTGGGACTGTGGCGCCATCACTACTGGGCCGGTGACTGTGCCTTTGGTCCTGGCGGTCGGAGTCGGCGTCGCAGCCTCCGCGGGACACAGCGACAATCCGCTGTCGGGTTTCGGTATCGTGACCCTGGCCTCGCTGTTCCCGATCCTCGCCGTGTTCGGTGTATCTATATATCTGACGAGCCAGGGGGCAGGCGCGATGTTGCCGCTGCCACCAGAAGTGGTTGAAGGCTGGTACCAGAAAACGCCCATGCCCGAGATCATCGGTGCCCTGCGGGCCATCCTGCCGCTGCTTCTGTTGCTGGTGCTGGTGCAGACCCTGCTGCTGCGTCTCGCGATTAGCCGTCGCAACGT
>JAHEHQ010000410.1 GCA_024644505.1 Gammaproteobacteria bacterium | reverse complement strand
ACATGCGGAGAGGGCTTTCAGTTCCGGCTGCATTCGCGTTGAGAAGCCGATCGAGCTGGCAGAGATCCTGTTGAACGATCCCGAAAAATGGTCCCGGGAAAGGATCAGGGAGGTAATCGATTCCGGGGTGACCACCACGGTTAAGCTGGAAAAACAGCTGCCGGTTTTTCTGCTCTACTGGACCGTCGGCAGCGATGGCGGGATCTTCTATTTCAAGCCCGATGTTTATTCGAGAGATGCCAGTGTGCTTGCGGCCCTGAACGGAAAGTTCCGGTTCGATGTGCCCGACAATATGCCGGACTGGTACAGGAACTGACGGCGCCCCGGGGTAAGCTGAAGCGCTCAGGTGTCCGATTCGAGGTAACGGCGCTCGTCGTCGATCATGTAATCGCGCGTGAGGGGTGCGGCATCGCGTGTGCGCGCCAGCTGCATCTGAAAAACCATCTGCGCACCAGTACGGAACATGCTCTCCACGCTGATCAGGTAAAACTCCCACATGCGACAGAAGCGCTCATCGTAGATTTCGGCGATGCGCTCCCGATTCCGCTCAAAACGCCGGATCCACTCGACCAGCGTATCGGCATAATGCACCCGCAGAACCTCCACATCATTGACCCACAGATGCTGGCGTTCGGTGGCCGCAAATACCTCCGATAGTGCGGGTGAATAGGCCCCCGGAAAGATATATTTTCTTAGCCATGGACTCGCGGAGCCTGGGGGACTCATATGACCAATGGCATGGAGCACCGCGATCCCGTCATCGGTTAAAATATCGAAGAGCCTGCCGAAGAATTCGTCGTAGTTGCTGACCCCGACATGCTCGAACATGCCGACGGATACGATCCGGTCGAATCTGCCCTGCACTTCCCGGTAATCCTTCAGCTCAAAGCGAACGCGTTCACTCAAGCCCTGCCTCTCCGCCTCTTCCGTGGCCCGCCGATGCTGTTCTTCGGAAAGGGTGACACCCAGGACCTCCACATCGGCCCGCCGGGCGATTTCGAAAGCCAGGCCACCGAACCCGCAGCCTATATCCAGCACCCGCTGGCCGGGCTGCAGCCGCAGTTTGGCTGCTATGTGGCGTTTCTTGTTCTTCTGCGCCGTCTCCAGCGAGTCATCCGGTGTGAGAAAGTAGGCACAGGAATACTGCAGATCTTCGTCGAGAAACAGCTGATAAAGTTCGCGTGAGAGATCGTAATGGTGAGAGACGTTCCGCTGCGCCTTGCCAACGGGATTATGCTGCTGAAAGGCCCGTAACGTGCGCGATACCCTCCGAAGAACATTCTGCAGCGGATAGGAGGCCATGCTCCCCCGGTTGATGGAGAAGACCTCCATGAAATCCTTGAGAGTGCAGTCGACCATGGTAAGCCTGCCGTCCATGTAGGCCTCACCGGCATGGAGTTCCGGATTGAAAAAAAGCTTGCGCGATAATGTTTGGTCGTGAATCCGTATTGTCGCCAGGGGCTCAGGCGTACCGCGAAACTCGTGCAGTTTGCCGCCGGCGTCGATGATACGCAGCGTGCCCTTCTGCACAAAATGCTCCATCAGGTTGGATAGCAGATACACAGGCTCATTACCTCGTGGATTCTTGGTCAGTCAAGCCGGGGGAAACATCAGCTGAACAGACTCTGATACTGGATTACTGGATTATTCCCCGGACCCCTGATCAATCAGCCCCGGTGCGTGGCAGAAACCTTGGGGTGGAATGTCGAGTGCGTTGTTGAACTTGCTGGAGAGATTTTGAAAAGCGATCAGCGCGGTCAGCTCTGCCACGGCATCCTCGTCGAATTCGGTTTTCAGCCGACCCATTAGGCTTGCCGTCACCTCGCCTTCGGTTCGGGTGACCACCTCGGCATACTCCAGGGCAGTCCGCTCCCGACTGCTGAAGAGGTCGCTGTCTTGCCAGGCTGTCAGTGCAGCCACTTTTTCCTCACTGACACCCCGTTCGAGCAGCGTTTCGGAATTGATATCCACACAGAAGGCGCAATGATTGATTCGTGAAACGCACACCGTCACCAGAGATCGAAGGGCCGGCTCGATGGGTGAACCACTGCGGTTGATCGCGCCGTAGAGCAAGGCGACACCCGTGAAAACCAGGGGTGAACGTCCCCATAACAGACCGGGATCCAGCACCTTGCCGTAGGTTCGCTTCTGTTTCCAGAAAAAGAGCCTGATATACCAGGGGTACTCTGAGAGTTTCTTGGGAGAGATATGCATCGGGGATAAGGATTCAGAACCCCGGGCGGGGCACCCGGACCCATATGGGCATGTGATCACTCACCGAATACTCGAAGTGTTTACCGAGTTCCTGGCGCTGCACCTTGGACAGGCCAAGATAGGCCTTTCCCATCATCACCCGGGAAAAAAGATCGGCAAAATTGAACACCCCGAAATCAAATCCATCGGGTTGCGAACGATCTATGGCATCCCGGTCAAGGTGAGAGGGCAATCTCCTTTCCTTCGCGCCGCGAAGAAATGCGATCTGGTCAAACGTCTGATTGTGTCGCGCGTTCGTGCGTATTTCCCGGTCTGTCAGGGGATGTTTATCGATGAAGGGGAAGTAGATCCTGCTTGCGTCGTCATCTCCGAATACTTCCCTGTTGAGCCCCTTTATGTAGGCTTCGATCTCTTTGCGATCCTTGATAGGCTTGTCAAAATCCAGGTTGAGGTCTCCCAACAGTACGAAGTTCGGTGCAATCATTCTTTTCTCACTCTTGAGGCGCATGGTCATCCACCTCAGAAGTGCCTTGAACTCCGCCTCGCGCTCTTTGGACGTACCGTAAAGCAGGTGCGCGTTAACGGCGATGAACTGCAGCGGCTTTGCATTTCCTGCTGCCGGCGCCTCGAATGCCGCTACATAGGGGGTACGTGTAAAGGTGAGAAATGCCGGCAGGGTAAAGGTCGGTTTTGTTTTCCGGGACCCAGCCTGAAATTCCCGCTTCTTCTTCTGATACGTATCCCACGCCTGGGTGATCTCCGTCTCGTT
>JAHEHQ010000409.1 GCA_024644505.1 Gammaproteobacteria bacterium | reverse complement strand
ATCCCGCCGGTTCCTGGCACCGTGATGCCTGGAAACAGTTGCGGGACCTTCGGCAGCGGGCTTCCAGCATGCCCGTTGAGCAGCTTGCCGCTGATCTGTCGGAATTGTTACGCCGTATTGCCGTCGCCCGTCTTGGGCGCGACCGCGCCGCTGGTCTGACGGGAGAGCGCTGGCTTGAGTGTCTGCAAAAACACGACCCGGCAGGGTTTGCCTGGACCAGGTGGGGCAAACCCTTATTGGCGCTGCCTTATGCGCCCTCCGGGACGCGCCAGGAATACCGGGAACAACTGGTGCCCCTTATCGATGCGGCACTGGTGTGGACGGATAAACGCGAGAGTCCCCGGCATGTTTAATTTTCAATGGCCATGGATGGTAGTGCTGCTGATCGTACCGACCCTGATGTGGTTGAAGAATCGTGATCGCTCCTACGCCTCCACGGATACGCAGGAGCGCAAGGTGACGTTAGTGCACCCCGACCTGCACAATCTGCAGGCCGCTTTCCATGGCGAAAAACCCGCCATGACGCTGGGCTCGAAAGTCTATTACCTGTTGCTGGCCCTTCTGTGGCTCGGTCTCACACTCGCCATCATGCGGCCACAGTGGCTCGAACCTCACACCGAGGAACGTTCCGAAGGCTACGATCTGATGCTGGCGGTCGATGCCTCTCATTCCATGGAGGCGCTGGACTTCACTGTTGAGGGTCGGCAGGTCAGTCGCATGCAGGTGGTCAAAGGTGTCATGGGGCGCTTTATCGAGGGCCGGCAGGATGACCGCGTCGGCCTGGTTATTTTTGGCAGCCAGGCCTTTGTACTGTCTCCCCTGACCGTGGATCGTCAGGCAGTCCGCCATCTGTTGAGTGATCTGGTGCCGCGTATCGCCGGTGACGGCACCGCCATGGGAGATGCTCTGGGTCTCGGCGTCAAGAAACTGCGTGAACGCCCGGAGGGTTCGCGGGTGCTGGTGCTGATTGCCGACGGTGAAAATACCGCCGGCACCATTCCGCCGCTGGAGGCCGCACGGCTGGCGGCAAGGGAAGGCATCCGTATTTATGCGATCGGTGTTGGCAGTGATCAGAAAGAGGTTCCCATCATGGAGGGTGGACGGCTGGTGACGCGTGACGACCTGGGTTTCGATGAAGATGTAATGCGCCGAATTGCGAGTACCACCGACGGTGCCTATTTTCGTGCCACTGATACCAGTGCACTGGAGAATATTTATCAGCGTATCGACGAACTGGAAAAAAGCAAGGCGGAGTCAAGAACGGTCATGATTCCGTATCCTTTGTTCCGCTGGCCTCTCGGCCTGGCACTGCTGGCACTGCTGGTTCTCGGACTTTTCCCGGGTGCCCGTCTGCGCCGATTGAGCCGGAGTCGTCATGGTTGAAACAGGCTTTCATTTCGCACAACCGATCTGGTTATGGGGACTGTTGCTGGTCCCACTGGTAATAGCCTGGCTGCTGTATTCGTCGCCATTCCGTCAGCACGGGCAGGAAGCGAAATACGCTGACCCCGAGCTGATGCCATACCTGAGCGGTATGGCTACCACCAGATCTGTGAGGAGCAGGCGACCGCTGCTCGCCTGGGTCGTTGCGTGGAGCCTGCTGTCAATGGCAATGGCCGGACCACGCTGGGATTTCCGACAGATGAATCCGTTCGATCCGGGAGCGGATCTGGTTATTCTGCTCGATATATCCCGTTCCATGGATGTTGCCGATGTCAACCCTTCACGTCTCGACCGGGCCCGGCAGGAAATCCAGGACCTCATCCGCTCGAACCCGGGCATGAGCGTCGGCCTGATAGCATTTGCCACCATTGCCCACGTTGTGACTCCTATTACCGAAGATGGAGAAAGCCTGTTACGCCAGCTGCCAGCCATCTCAACCGATCTGGTCCGATTGCAGGGCAGTCGTCTGTCTGACGCCATCGACCGGGCCACCCAGTTGCTCGACGGGCAGGGAGAGGATGTCGCGCACAATATTTTGCTGATCAGTGATGGTGACTTCGCTGAAACCGGAATTGAACAGAAGGTCAGCGAGCTCTACGAGCGAGGTATACGTTTCCACATTCTCGCTGTCGGTACCGGCAGTGGTGGCCCGGTACCCGGCGTGATGGCCGCCAACCGCGAGCCCGTTTTATCCTGGGTGGATGAGGACAAGCTTCGACAGCTGGCGGACGCCGGGGGTGGAAAGTTCAGGCTTGCCGGTTACCGGGCCGACGATATAGATGATATTTTCGCCGCCATTATGTCGCATGCCAAAACCAAACAGAATGAAAAACTGCAAACCCTGGTCTGGAATGAATATTTCTACTGGCTACTGGTTCCAGCAATATTGATGCTGCTGTTTCTGTTCCGTCCCGGAGCAGGTGTCTCAAATTTCGGTCAGAGCGAACGGGCATGATGATGCAGGGACGGTTTTTGTTTTTTCTCTGCACCTTGTTCGTTGCCCAGGCGGGTCAGGCGGGGTTGTTTGATAATCAGGAACAGCAGGCAGCCAAGCTGTTTGTAAAAGGTGAATACGAAAAAGCTGCCGAAGAGTTTACCGATGATTACCGGCGCGGTGTCGCACAATACCGCGCCGGTCAGTACGCGCAGGCAGCCGAATCCTTCGAGGAAGTGGATCGTGAAAGCGTAAAAACGCAGGCGCTCTACAACCTGGGCAACAGCCGCTTCCAGGAGGGCAAACTGGAAGCCGCGGCGGAAGCCTATCGGAAAGTCCTGCTGCGTGATTCCACGCATGAAGATGCACGCCATAACCTGGGGCTCACCAGCGCCATGCTTGCCGATGCCGAAACACAGGCGGCTGAAAAGGAAGAGCAGGAACAGAAAGCCGACAAGAAGAAAAAAGAGAAAAAGGAAGAACAGGAGAAAAAGGAGCAGCAGGAGTCCGAGGAACAGCAGGAGTCCGAGGAGCAGCAGGAATCCGAGGAGCAGCAGGAATCCGAGGAACAGCAGGAATCCGAGGAACAGCAGGAATCCGAGGAACA
>JAHEHQ010000408.1 GCA_024644505.1 Gammaproteobacteria bacterium | reverse complement strand
TGCTGGCCATTGCCCGCAGGGATCCGGCCTATGTCGCGCCGATTCCTGTGGAAGTGGAAATGCTTACTGCGGCAGATGAGGCGCCGCGGATTGTCCGGAAAAAGGAGTATCTGTTGCTTCTCGTCAGTGCCCTGGAGCGGCTGTTTCTTGGAATACATCCCTTTTGGGGAAAGGAATCCGGCTCGCTCCGTTACACTGCCGTGCATAAGGGTCCGGCACGCCCCCTGTTCGCGATGCCGCCCCTGTTCTGGGGACGCCCCAACCGGTTCGGCACCCCCGGGAACGGCTACGAAAGTCACAGGGTCGAAGCGTTGCGGTTATCCATGAAAGGTCATTTCACCCTGGACGGCGAACTTTACCAGGCCGACAGCGGCGATGGTCCCGTCTCTGTCAGTCGCGATGGCCCGGTAACCTTTGTCAGATTGTAATGCCTCAACCACTGATCGAACTGATTTCCCAGGAAACACCGGAGCACTACAGCGCGGAGTTCCGGGCGCTGCGGGACAGCCTGCTCCGGCAGTACGAGGATTCTGTGGATGCCATGCTCATATACGGCTCCTGCCTGCGCAGCGGCGACGCGCTGGACGGTCTGGTGGATCTCTACCTGGTGGTGGATGATTATTACAAGGCCTATCGCAGGCGGATTCCGGCCCTGTTCAACAGACTGCTGCCGCCCAACGTCTATTATCTGGAGGTACCGGTCGGTGGCAAGCTGGTGCGCTCGAAATATGCCGTCGTATCCATGGAGGACCTGGAGCGCGGCACCTCGTCGAAATGGTTCAGTTCGTACCTGTGGGGGCGCTTTTCCCAACCCTGCGGCCTGCTTTACAGCCGTAATCCGGAGCAGACCGGACGGGTGCACGCGGCACTGGCACAGGCAGTGCTCACTTTTCTCAACCGGGTCCTGCCTTCACTCCCGGGTGAACTGGAGACACAGGAGATATGGCACCAGGGGCTGGCGCTCAGTTATCGCTCGGAACTGCGGGCTGAGAAGCCCGAGCGTGGGATGCACATCTATGAGTCCTGGGAAGGCCTTTATCAGAAGATCACCGAGACGGCGATGCCGATGGTCGGGTATCGGGTCGATACGGCCCGGGACCGAGCCCCGACCCGGTATCGGGTCCATATCGATGAGCGAACGCGCCAGCTGAACCGCTGGAGCTGGCTGTTGCGCCGGATTCAGGGGAAGTTGCTTACGGTTCTTCGGCTCATGAAATCGGCCTTTACGTTCCAGGGCGGTATTGATTATATCGCCTGGAAACTGGAGCGTCACACCGGCGTTCCCGTCCATATAACGCCCAGGATGCGGCGCCATCCGCTGATCTACAGTTGGGGACTGGTGTGGCGGCTCTATCGCCGCGGGGTGTTCCGCTGATCTATGTCCAGTGGCTCAGGTCACGCTGCAGCAGATTGCCCAGTTTTTCGATATCCCCGGCAAATGCCTGTCTGAGCATTTCCCGTGTCCGGGGTTCCAGCGGCGGCCGTTTCCTGACCACGGTATTTTTTCTGATGAGCCACTTGCGCATTCGCTTGACCAGCGGTTTCTTCTTTCCCTTTTGACGGGCGCGCTGCTCGATGTTCAGCGCATACTTGACAACCCTTGTGGGCGGACGCTTGAGCAAAAGCTGAAGCCAGCGGATGCGGTAAAACTTTGAGACCTCAACCGGTGGAAACGCCGTCTGGCCATCATAGTCGACGCCGATAAATTGCAGTACGTCGCGATAAACTGCCAGGGTATCCCCGATGAAATCGTCGAACACGACCACTTTGCAGTTTCCCCTCCCCACAGTCTCGAAGAGTCTTTCCAGATGCCTGCCCATGCTGCCCACCTCTTCGTATTGCAGCAGGTGAGGGGTCCTGCAGTGCCTGGGCAGGTGCTTCCCGTCAGCCCGTTCTTTCTGAAGGTGCCAGGCGCGGGCGAAGTCTTCCTCCTCTTCATCCATCAAGGCCAGCAAGCGTGCGTGATAGGAGTGGATCATGTCGACAGGGTTGCGCACCATGACGATGAATCTGGCACCGGGATTCTGCGCCTGAATGCGTTCTATCGCGCGCGGATAGTAGAGATAGGATACGGAGCCCTCGCCTATGGCCTGGTACTCCGGCGTACAGTGGGGAAAGAACAGGTCGAGATAGTCCCGCTGCAGGTCCGCGTCCGGCCTCTCCTCCTGGAAGATGGAGAAAAAGTGGGGTTCCTTGGGCCTTGAGAAACAGATGTTCGGATTGTCCGACAGGTACTTGCTGATGGCAGTGGTACCGCAGCGCGGGGCCCCGACCACGAAAAAATCGGGAAAACATTCTGTTCTGTTCATTACAGGGTCAATCCGTCCATACACTGTCATTCTGAGGCCGGTGCCTATGATACAATCTGACAGGCAAGCTGAGAAACATCGAAGTGTTCTACTCTGGTGTCCGGTCAGAAACATAGGTTTTTCATGAACCACGTCATCCCGGCGAAGGCCGGGATCCAGGGTATTCAACGACATAGTGGATTTCGGCCTTCGCCGGAATAACGGAAGAAGCTGTTTCCGGACGGGTACTACTCTCAATATCAACCCAGACCAGGCCCTGACATGAATGCAACCAGTATCGACAATCTGCAGCGCAAGCGCCGCAGCTGGGTGAAGAAGATCGGCCGCCGCGCCCTGCACCTGACCGACAGGTTTATAGCCTCGCAGTCTCTGATCGGGGACACGCCGGTATTCGACAAAACCGTCTTCCCCTGGACCGCAGATTTCGAGGCCAACTGGGAAAAGGTCCGCAAGGAACTGGAAGGTGTCTTGGTGGACAGGGACTCCCTGCCGTCGTTTCACGATATCTCACCGGACCAGAAGCGCATCTCCAAGGGGGACAACTGGAAGACCTTCATCTTCTATGCGCTGGGCCACCGTATCGACACCAACTGCAAACGCTGCCCGGAAACGGTGAAGCTGCTGGAAAACTGTCCGGATCTGCAGAATGCCTGGTTTTCCATTCTCAAACCCGGATACCG
>JAHEHQ010000407.1 GCA_024644505.1 Gammaproteobacteria bacterium | reverse complement strand
CCGCTTGGCGCCGAGCACGGTCTCTTCCGCCGGTTGGAATATGAGCCTCACCGGCAACGGAGGAGGCTCACCGTTCGCGAGCAGCATGGCCGCTCCCAGCAGCATCGAGGTGTGTCCGTCATGGGCGCAGGCATGCATCACGCCCTCTACCTGGGATGAGAAAGGCAGACCGGTCTCCTCGACGATAGGCAGTGCATCCATATCTGCCCGAAGGGCGATACAAGGCCCCTCCTTCCGGCCGGCGATCTCCGCCACCACGCCCGTGCCGCCCACATTGCTGCGGTAGGGCAGGCCGATTTCATCCAGGGCCTGACAAACCTTCGCGGCGGTTCGCGACTCCTGCCAGCTGAGTTCCGGGTGTTGATGGATGTCCCGACGAATGTCGATGAGCCGTTGTTGGATATCAGGGCTGATCACGAGTCCCCCCTGCATGCATCTCCTCGAACGGGAGAGCGCTTATTGATATTGCTGCATAAATAATGCGTGATTTAAGTATAGTGTTGAATCCGGGGTTGTCATACTGACTCCAAATCCCCCGACACCGACCGACAGGCAAAGAAAAACCCCGATAATTCAATAAACTATCGGGGTTTTCAGGCGTTCCGTCAGGAATCCTGACGGGTGGGTTAATTGTTCTGAATCACAATACTGGGGAACTTCGCCGCATAACTCTTCGCCTGGAGCGCCAGCTTGGCAGCGGTCTTGCGTGCGATCTCCCGGTAGATCTGGGATATCCTGGAATCAGGCTCGGCGACAACGGTGGGCTTACCACCATCGGTTTCCTCGCGAATTCGGATATCGAGGGGCAGCGCACCCAGGAATTCCACATCATACTGCTGGGCCATGCGGGTTCCACCGCCCTCTCCGAATATGTGCTCTTCGTGGCCGCACTGGGAGCATATGTGGGTGCTCATGTTCTCCACGATACCCAGTACGGGGACTTCCACCTTTTCGAACATCTTGAATCCCTTACGGGCATCCAGCAGGGCGATGTCCTGAGGTGTGGTAACGATCACGGCGCCCGATACGGGAACCTTCTGGGCCAGTGTCAACTGAGTGTCGCCGGTGCCCGGCGGCAGGTCCACCACCAGATAGTCGAGGCTGGTCCAGTTGGTATCGTTGAGCAGCTGCTCCAGGGCCTGGGTGACCATGGGGCCCCGCCAGATCATGGGCGTCTCCTCGTCGATCAGAAAGCCGATGGACATGGCCTGCAGGCCGTGGTTGGACATCGGCTCCAGGGTCTTTCCGTCCCTGGACTCCGGCTGTCCGGTGACACCCAGCATCCGGGGCTGTGAAGGCCCGTAGATATCCGCATCGAGTATGCCCACGGTCGCCCCTTCAGCCGCCAGTGCCAGTGCCAGATTGATCGCGGTCGTGGACTTCCCCACGCCGCCCTTGCCGGAGGCCACGGCAATGATGTTCTTCACGTTGTCGATGGGCTTGAGGGATTTCTGCACCGAGTGGGCGGCAATCTCCCAGCTGACGTCCACCGCGACGGAGGAGACCCCCTCCACCTTGGAAACAAGCTCAGAAACGGCGGATGACAACTCGGTCTTGAAACCCTCGGCGGGAAACCCGAGAACCACCTTGACCCGGACATCGGCCCCGTCGACATGAATGTCCTTCACACACTTCGCGGTTACCAGATTCTTTTCCAGATGGGGCTCGACATAGCCCTTTATCGCCTCTTCTACGAGCTCTTTCGTTACTTCAGACATCTCAATCTCCTGACCCGTGGGGAGGCCTGCGCGACCCCTGTGAATTTGGGAATGTGAAAAAATATGGGCGGAGATTCTACACGAAAACCGGGATAATTCCCAACTAAAATAGTCGGTCTTTTCCTTCATTCGCAAGCTTGTCTCGAAAAACCGTGGTTGCTGGGCCTGCTTTATCGGCTACCGCTCCGCCGCTATAATGCCGCAGTCAACTGCACAGGACATGGGGCCGTAGCTCAGCTGGGAGAGCGTCGCGTTCGCAATGCGAAGGTCGGGAGTTCGATCCTCCTCGGCTCCACCAATAAAAACAACACCTTAATATTTCAGCGTACTTCTCTTATCCAGGTTCTTTCTCTACTTTAATAGCCCGTTCGTCATTCCGGCACAGGCCGGAGTAGTGGTGCGTGGATGCGCCCGGAGGAAGCGCCCTTGGGGTGCACCGTTAACAGACCTAAGGATGGAATCCAGGAAAACGTCTGCAATCGGCCTATGGATCCCGGCCTACGCCGATGACGGTGGCTTTTAGCCTTGAGAACGTGCCATTTGGGCCAGACCTCAGTTTTCCGTCTGCCCCCTGATATGCATCAAAATGCACCGGGCAGAATATGATCCAGTGGAATCGGATGTCCCACTGCGAAACCCTGGGCGAAATCCACGTCCAGCTCCCGCAGAGCGTTGAGTATGGCTTCGCTTTCCACGTACTCCGCTATCACTTTCTTGTTCATATAGTGGGCGATCTCGGTGATGGACTTGACCATGGTATGACTGGATTTATCCTCCAGAATATCCGTAACGAATATCCCGTCGATCTTTATCAGGTCCACCGGCATACTCTTTAGATGGGAGTATGACGCATAACCGGATCCGAAATCGTCGAGGTAGAACTTGCACCCCATGTCCCTGACATTCTGAATAAAGCCGTGTGCCCGGCTGGTGCTCCTGATCAGCGCAGTTTCCGTTACTTCGAAGCCTATCAGTTGGGGGGGAATGGGCGACTGGCCGATCTTCTCCTTCAGAAACCAGCCGAAGGTTTCATCCAGCAAGGACTGACCGGAAAGGTTCAGGGTAAAACCGCCGATATCCTCCAGCCTGGACCTGTTCTCACCGGCCCAGGAGAAGAAGGCATTGACCACCCAGCGATCGATGGAGCGCATCCTGTCGTACTGTTCCGCCGCCCGGATGAAATCTTCCGGGCTTTCCAGGTCTCCATCTTCATTCATAATCCTGAGCAGAATCTCGTAATGATCGCCTTCCTCGCCACCGAACAGCGGCGTGATCATCT
>JAHEHQ010000406.1 GCA_024644505.1 Gammaproteobacteria bacterium | reverse complement strand
TTCAAGCGCAAGTTCATACGCGCCATCGATAAAAATCTTTCCGACCGCTACCCGATGTTCAAAGGGCTCTCGGAAAACTGGCCGGGGGCCAATAACATCCCACCTTACATTCGTCCGGCGGAAGAGCGCTCAAAGGATTTCGACCTGGTCAACCAGGGTTATCTGGGTTACATGGGCCTGGGCTACAGCTTTCGAGAAGTGGAGATGTTTGTCTGGTTGGAGGTACTAAGGGACAAACAGTGCGATGACCGACCCTGCGAGATCGGAATGCCCGTGATGGACGGCGGCGAGAACAAAGGCGGCTGTCCGGTCAAGATCCACATCCCGGAACTGCTGCACCTGATGGGTGAGGGCAAGTTCAGGCAGGCCTTCCAGCTGATCAAGGAGGCCAATCCGCTGCCCAACGTCACCGGGCGCGTATGCCCCCAGGAGATCCAGTGCCAGGGGGTTTGCACCCATAACGAGAGACCCATAGAGATCGGGCAGTTGGAGTGGTACCTGCCCCAGAGTGAGCGGGTGCTGAATCCCGCCGCGCTCTATGAACTCGACGGACCCGTGACAAATCCCTGGGCCAAGGCGGACAAACCGCCCATTGCAGTCGTGGGATCGGGACCGGCCGGCCTCATCAACGCCTACCTGCTCTCCAAGGAGGGCTTCCCGGTAACGGTATTCGAGGCATTTCATTCCCTGGGCGGGGTGTTGCGTTACGGCATCCCGGAATTCCGCCTGCCCAACGATCTCATTGACGATGTGGTGCAGAAGATCAAGCTGCTGGGCGGGCAGTTCGTCACCAATTTTCTGGTGGGCAAGACCGCGACGCTCAACGAACTCAAGCGGGCCGGCTTCTGGAAGATATTCGTCGGCACCGGCGCCGGTCTGCCCCGTTTTATGAATGTTCCCGGAGAGCACATGAACGGCATACTCTCCGCCAATGAGTTCCTCACCCGGGTCAACCTGATGCAGGCCCACAGAGAAGAGTACGAAACGCCGCTGCCGAAGACGAAAGGAAAAGAGGTGATGGTGATCGGCGGCGGTAATACCGCCATGGATGCCGCGCGCACCGCCAGGCGCCTTGGAGGAAACGTCACCATCGTTTACCGCCGGACACAGGCCGAAATGCCGGTCCGGGTGGAAGAACTGCATCACGCCCTGGAAGAGGGTATTCATTTGAAGGTGCTCAGGGCACCCTGTGAATTTCTGGGTGACAACAAGACCCATTTCGTGAACCAGGCAACCCTCGATGTCATGGAACTGGGGGAACCCGACCAGTCGGGAAGACGACGACCGGTGGCCACCGGCAGGAAAGAGACGATGCCGATTGATCTCGTCATCATGGCCCTGGGCAATGCCTCAAATCCTATCGTCAAGGATTCGGAGCCTGACCTGAAGACCTCTAAATGGGGAACCATCGAGATCAAATCCGGAACTCAGGAGACCTCGATCGAAGACGTCTATACCGGAGGTGATGCGGCACGGGGCGGATCCACGGCCATCAAGGCCGCCGGGGACGGCAAGGAGGCCGCAAGGGAGATCATGGGCGATATCCCGTTCACGCAGGGTGAGATCAAATCTCTGGTGGCCAACGCCGAACGCTACACAAAACTGGGGCAGGCGCATCCGAAGATCATCGAAAAGAGGCTGCTGGCCAAGGATATCGTCGAATTCGTGGTGTACGCCCCACTCATAGCGAAAACGGCGAAAGCGGGGCAGTTCGTCCGGGTACTTGCCTGGGAGAAAGGCGAACTGGTCCCCATGACCCTGGCCGACTGGGACAAGGAGGCAGGCACCATCACCATGGTCATCCAGGGACTGGGAAGCAGCTCCGTGTACATGAACAGGATGGAGGTGGGCGAGTCCTTCACCGGCATCGCCGGCCCCCTGGGCCTGCCCAGCCAGCTTCACCGCTACGAGCAGGGGGAAACGGTGGTGTTTACCGCCGGCGGCGTCGGCCTGCCCCCGGTCTATCCCATCATGCGGGAGCATCTCAGGATGGGCAACCACGTCACCCTGATTTCAGGTTTCAGGGGCATGGAGTATGTCTTCTGGGCCGAAGAGAAACAAAGGATAGGCCTCCTGCAGTCTGAGTTCCCCAGCAACCTGGATGTCATCTACACTTCCAACGACGGCAGTTTCGGTCTCAAGGGGTTTGTCACGGACCCGCTGCGGGAACTGCTCGACAAGGCCAGCGCCGGATCGGGAAGGACCATCGGCGAGGTGGTGGCCATCGGCCCGCCCATCATGATGAGCGCCGTCAGCGATCTGACCAGACCCTACGGCGTCCGCACCATCGCCAGCCTGAATTCCATCATGGTGGATGCGACCGGCATGTGCGGTGCCTGCATGGTTCCGGTAACCATCGACGGCAGGATGGTGCGTAAACACGCCTGTATCGACGGGCCGGAGCTCGATGCCCACATCATCGATTGGGAGAAATTTCTCCCCCGGTTCCTACAGTTCAAGGAACAGGAAGACCGGAATATGCAAAAGCACGGATTCGGCTGATCGTGATTTCCTTCAAATCTGCACGCCTCGTGGTCGAATGAATTCGACCCTACAGATCAAAACTCCCCCTGTAGGGCCGAATTCATTCGGCCGACAGATTACCCTGAACCCGCGGTTCTCAGAACCGAACGAAATAAGGGACGGCTACCAGCACCACCCCTATGACTATCAACAGATACAGGTTTGATACGAAATAGGGAAATACGAACAGCGCCACCCCAATGGCAAAAGGCACGATAACGCGCTGTCTGGTTCCGTAGACGAAGAAACCCAGACCAATTGCGCCGAACAACATACTCCAGATTAAAATGGATTGGTCCTTCATTTGGAATCAAGCCAGTTTCCGTGCATCCTTCTGGTTCATGCCATCGCCGTTATGCAGATGCAGCAGCTTGAGCGCTTCTTCTCCGGGAACCGGTTTGCTGATCAGATAACCCTGAATCTCATCACAGTCCAGGCCATGGAGAAAAGTCCTCTGTGGATTACCTTCAACACCCTCTGCGACCA
>JAHEHQ010000078.1 GCA_024644505.1 Gammaproteobacteria bacterium | reverse complement strand
CTCAGGGCCTCTTCGTGATCGGCGCCATCGGCCATGGCCTTCTGATACGTCCTCACCTGCCAATGCGCGCTCGTTCCCCGGGACACGATGTCCCTGGCATGTGTCACCTGTTCCGTACAGTTGAAGTATTCCGCGTCCTCCCGGATCAGTTCCAGGATCTCCTCGAGCAGGTCGGCAAAAGGAACGATCTCGCCCCGTCCGAAATCCACCAACCCCCGGTCGATGCCGTAGCGTTGAGCACGCCAGCGGTTTTCGTCGATCAGAAACCGGTAATAGGTGCGCCAGCGCTGGTTGTTCACCTTCAATCGATAGAGCATCCGGAGCCAGCAAAGATAGATGGAGGCTATGCAGACTGCATCGTCCAGCCTGGTGCAGAGGTCCGCGATGCGCATCTCCAGGGTGGGAAAGCGGTGGCTGGGGCGCAGATCCCACCAGATCTTGGTGCTGTCCTCTATCAGTCCGGCCCTCACCATCACGTTGACATAGCGGTAATACTCGCCATAGCTGTCGAAGGTCTCGGCCAGCCCGGTGCGGGGCATCTCATTCCAGACCGCGATCCGGTAGGATTTGAGCCCGGTGTCCTCGCCGCACCAGAAGGGTGAGGAAGTGCTCAGGGCCAGCAGATGGGGCAGGAGATAGTTGGCCTGGTTCATCAGATCGATGCGCAGGTCCTCGTCCTCAATGCCCACGTGGACATGCATGCCGCTGATCATCAGCCTGCGCACCACCCCCTGCAGGTCGCGCTCCAGCGTTGCATAGCGGTCTTTGCGGGTTCGCCGCTGGGTCTCCCACTGGGCAAAGGGGTGGGTGGAGGCGGCGATCAGCGCCATGCCGTTCTGCTCGGCCACGTGGGCCACGGTCATGCGCAATCTTGCCAGATCCGCGTGGGCCTCGTGCACACTGTGTGCAATCCGGGTGCCGACCTCGATCTGCGACTGAAAGAACTCGGGCGTTACCTGTCCCTCCAGCAGTCTCTCGCACTCCGGCAGCATGGACGAGGGTACCTCGCTGATCAGGTTGCGTGTTTCCCGGTCGACGAGCAGATACTCCTCCTCGATACCGAGGGTGAAACTGGGTTCCTTGTTCATCTTATTCCCGCCTGTGGTTACAGACCCAGCGCCTCTGATGCGGATTTATAGGGGTAGCCCAACGCCTCGGCAACCTCCCCGCAGGTCACATGCCCTTCATGGACATTGAGCCCGGCAAGCAGATGAGGGTCTTCCGCCAGCGCCTGCCGGTAGCCCTTTTCCGCCAGCGTTATTACGAAGGGAAGGGTAGCGTTGTTGAGCGCATAGGTCGAGGTGTGAGGCACTGCCCCGGGCATGTTGGCCACGCAGTAGTGAATCACGTCATCCACCACGTAGGTGGGATCGGCGTGTGTGGTGGGACGGGAGGTCTCGAAGCAGCCGCCCTGGTCGATGGCGACATCCGCGAGTACGGAGCCGGGTTTCATTTTCTTGACCATCTCGGCCGTGACCAGTTTGGGTGCGGCGGCACCTGCTATCAAAACGGCACCAACCACCAGATCCGCGGACAGCACGTGCTCTTCCAGGGTATCCCGCATGGAATAGACGGTATTGATGGAGCGGCCGAACTGTTCCCACAGGCGTTTCAGTACCTCGTTGGAGCGGTCAAGCACCCAGACGTCGGCGCCCAGCCCCGAGGCCATGGTGGCCGCGTGCCTGCCCACCTCACCGCCGCCGATAATGACGACCTTTCCCGGCGCCACACCCGGGACGCCGCCGAGCAGTACACCCGATCCTCCCTGGGCCTTTTCCAGATAATGGGCACCGGCCTGCACGGACATGCGGCCGGCAACCTCGGACATGGGGGCCAGCAGGGGCAGGCCGCCGGAAGGGGAGGTTACGGTCTCATAGGCGATGCAGACGGCACCGCTTTCCACAAGATCTTTGGTCTGGGCCGGATCCGGTGCAAGGTGAAGATAGGTGAAAAGGATCTGCCCGGGTCTCAACATGGCGCGTTCCACGGCCTGGGGTTCCTTGACCTTCACGATCATATCGGCCTTTTCAAACACTTCGGCCGCGGTATCGGAGATAGTCGCGCCCACCGCCTCATAATCCGAATCCGTATTGTTGATACCGCTGCCGGCTTGTGATTCGACCAGGACGTCATGGCCGTGAGCCACCACCTCCCGAACGCTGGCTGCTGTCAGACCGACCCGGTATTCGTTGTTTTTTATCTCTTTGGGGACCCCGATCAGCATATCGTTTCTCCTGATATCGTTTTTAGCGTATGGGCAGCGAGGCTGCGTTGATCCTTATCATGGAGGGGGGTGTTTTGTGTAATCTCGACTGTCTACCCCGTCAACGTGATAATGACTGAACCCGCTAAAATCACTTTGACGGAGTATATAACACCGGGTGAGCGCGTGGGTTGGCGAGATTAGTTTACGGGGCGGCACAAATCAGTAGAAAAAAATTATATGACTTTATACTAAATTACGGTTTATCTAACCGCTATCGCCGGCAGGTATCTGTGACTTATACTCCCCTGACCTGGAGCCTGTAGATCCAGAGTGGCCGGCGGTGACAGCTGAGAATAAAAGCGGAGCGTTGAGATCACGCTGTTCGAACCAAAATGATATACGATCAGAAACTTGCTTCCGCCAGTCTGGAGAGCCTCTATCGCATCTTCACTGTTCCTGAAGCACCCGATTCAACCCTGGGCAGGATCGACAGGAACCTCTCACGTAATCTCACCGAATTTCTGCAGGAGCATATCGTTGCGGTTGAAAAGGATCTAGAGGAGATCGAAAAAGACTTCTCGGATCCGCGAATCCCGGAACGGCCCGCCTTTGTTTCGTCCCACGCTGATTTTCTGTTGAAGAAACTGGTTTCCCAGTCGGTGCATACCGCCTCCCCCAGTTTTGTGGGCCACATGACCACGGCACTGCCCTATTTCATGCTGCCCCTGTCCAGGATCATGATTGCACTGAATCAGAACCTGGTGAAAACCGAGACATCCAAGGCCTTCACTCCGCTTGAGCGCCAGGTGGTGGGCATGATCCACCAGCTCATATTCCATTGCGACGATGACTTCTATACCCAATGGATGCACGATAGCCGACATGCGCTGGGTGCCTTCGGGTCCGGTGGTACCGTGGCCAACCTCACAGCGCTCTGGGCTGCGCGCAACAACGCCTTTCCGGAGGACGCGGGGTTCACCGGCGTGCGCCGGGAGGGTATGTACCGCGCGTTGCGTCACTACGGCTTTGAGGGGGCGGCCATACTGACCTCTCGTCGTGGCCACTATTCGCTGAGGAAGGCGGCAGATCTACTGGGTATCGGCAGTAAACAGCTGGTCCTGGTGGGCACCGACGATCGAAACAAAATGGATCTGGAACACTTGCGTCGATCCTGTCTCAGCCTGACTGACCAGGGGATCAGGGTCCTGAGCATCGTCGGCATTGCGGGAACCACGGAGACCGGGAGTGTGGATCCCCTGGATGAACTGGCGGACCTGGCCGGGGAGTTCGACAGCCATTTTCATGTGGACGCCGCCTGGGGCGGACCGACGATGTTTTCCCGAAAGTACAGTCCTCTGCTGAAAGGCATCGAAAAGGCAGATTCCGTTACCATAGATGCCCACAAACAGTTGTATGTCCCTTTGGGTGCCGGGTTGGTGGTTTTCCGGGATCCCAAGACGTTGAACGCCATCGAACATCATGCCCAGTACGTCATCCGCAAAGGCTCCAAGGATCTCGGCAGCATAACCCTGGAAGGCTCCCGTCCGGGCATGGCCATGCTGGTCTATTCCGGATTGAACATTATCGGCCGTCAGGGTTACGAACTGCTGATCAACAGGGGCATAGAACTGGCCGCGGCCTTTGCGGAAATGATCAGGAACAGGGCCGGCTTTGAACTGATTTCGGAGCCGGAGCTGAATATACTGACCTATCGCTATGTTCCGGAGACAGTTCGCGAGGCCCTGGAATATGGGGATCGGGACAAGGTCAGGGAGTTGAACAAGGGTCTCAATAAAATCACCCGTTATATTCAGAAGACGCAGCGTGCACAGGGAAGGGCATTCGTATCCAGGACCCGGCTCAACCCCGCCAGGTATAACGGCGATGCGGTCATCGTGTTTCGGGTGGTGCTCGCCAATCCTTTGACCACCCTGGAGATACTGTCGGATATTCTGGAGGAGCAGGAGGGTATCGCCAGGGACGACGAGACCGCCGCGGTGCGCAATCGGCTGGAGGAGATCAGCGGCAGCTGTTTCGAGTCCCGGAAACCGGTGCTCAAGGCAAGCGACGGTTAATCTGCATCCCAGAGTTCGAGGATGGTCGCCATCGCGCGGGTGAATTCGTCAAATGAGTGGGGTTTGACGATGTAATCGTCGACATCGTATTGAAAGGCAGCCTCCCGGTCCCGCGGCTCGTTCGACGATGTCAATACGATAATTCTCAGGGATTTCAGTTCCGGGTCGGCCCGGACCTCACGCAGGAACTCAATACCACTCATCTTCGGCAGGTTCAGGTCCAGCAGGATCAGCACCGGCGGAGGGTCCAGTTTCTCGTAGTCTCCCTCACCCCGAAGCATGCCCAGAGCCTCCAGGCCGGTGCGTGCAACATGCAGCGGGTTGCTTACAGCGTTTTTCTTCAATGCACGCTGAACGGTCATGATGTCGACCCGGTCATCTTCCACCAAAAGAATTTCCGCATCTTTGTCTAGCATTGTTACGTTTCCTGTGCCGGGTTTACCTGTGGCATTAAATCATGAACGGTTTAGGGCCTTTTGGGCCAGGTGAAGCGGAAACTCGCACCTTTGCCGGTGTCTGAGTCCAATGTTATATCTCCACCTTGTTCCTGCACAATCTTCTTGACCAGCGCCAGGCCGATACCGGTATTGCTGCCGTAATCGCGGGTCTCCAGCGTCTGAAACATCAGGAATACCTTTTCGTGATATTCGGGAGCGATACCCTGACCGTCGTCGGACACCTCGAATTCGTAGCGGTCCCCGGATTCCCTGACCTTGATCCAGATATGCCCGGTATCACTGCCATGATATTTGATGCTGTTCCCGATCAGGTTGGAGAACACCTGGCTCAGTTGCAGGCGATCGGCCTTGAACACCGGCATCAGGTCGCCTATCTCCACCCTGAGCCGCTCGGGAGGAGAGAGGGAATCCACGATCTCCTCCAGCAGTTCCCTGACATCCACCTCGGCGTAGGAGATCGCGGTGCGTCCGACGCGGGAGTACTCCAGCAGGCCTTCGATCAACTCGTGCATCCTGCTGACACGGTCATGCAGGAGTTTCAGCTGTTCCTGGGTTTCGCCGTTGATCTTCCCCTGCAGGTCATCACTGATCCACTGGGCCAGGTTGGCAATGCCACGCAAGGGCGCCTTGAGATCATGGGATGTCACATAGGCGAACTGTTCCAGGTCCTTGGCGCGTCTTTCCGCCTCCGATGTCCTGATGGCAACCCGGTGCTCCAGATCCTCGTTCAGTCTCTGCAGTTCGGACTCGGCATTCTTGCGCTCGATAATTTCCATATTGAGCGTGTTGACGGCACCCCTCAGCTGAGAGGTGCGCTTGTCGACCAGCCGTTTAACATTCTCGGCATGCCCGATCAGGGTGAGCACGTAGATGGTCAGCAGTGCGGTGAAGGAGAAACCGCTTGTCATCACGATCCAGCCACTGGAGGACTCGGGCTCGAATCTGCCGGGAACCGGGGTGCACACCACCTTCCAGAATCTGTCGCCCAGTCTGAGGGTCTGTGCGAACTCAAGCCCGCTCTCCTCGTGTTCCGACGCTTCGGTCACAGTTGCCCCCGGGCGTACTCTTGACTGGTGGCTGTAGAGCAGTTCCTCGTCCCCGGTCCGGGATTCACCAAAATAGCTGATGTCTATTGCACCGGGGCTGAGGCTTTCGAGTGCCCTCTCCACCATGTCCCCGGTGCGGAAGACACCCAGGGCAAAACCCTTGATCTCCCGTTGTTCCGGCGCACCGGCAATCTCGGATTCTATCTCCGAGTCAGGTTCGGTCTTGTAATACACCGGCATGGATACCATGAAGCCACTGCTGCGGACACCCTCGTCAATCACGGGGATACTGTGAGACACCTGCAGTTGCCCGGTATCCTCGGATTTCCTCAACAACTCGAACACCTCGGGATTCATGGCCATGTCCAGACCGAGTATCTCTCTGTTCAGCTTATAGGGTTGGACGTAGAGCACAGGGAGGTATTCCGGGCGGTCCCCGGCGCTGACCATTTCCCCGTCACTGTCCTTTTCCAGGATTCGGAAGGGTTGAAAGCTTTTTCTTGCGTTGGCAACGAATGTCTCTCGCTGCCCGTTTTCCACCCTCGGTATCCATGCAAGCGCCTTGATGCCCGGGTGGCTCTTGATGGCGGGTTCGACGAACTTACGGAATTCTCTCCGTCCCACCACGGGGGAGGCTTCGAAAAAACTGGCGATGTCCTGGATCAGCCCAAGGGTATGTTCGATCTCCCTCTGAACCACCAGGACCCTGTCCTGCGACGCGTCCCGGAAGGCGATACTGTTACGCTGCTCCTCCCAGCTGTTGACCTCCAGATAGGCCTGAAAGGTCATCAGAATACCCAGCAGTGTCACCACTATGACGGGGATATAGCCCCACCACAGATTTTTCGGGCTATTCGTCATGGGCGAGGATACGGGATTCATCCGGGGGGAACTTTTCGCAGATCCGACGGGTTATCCGGTCGAGGGTTTCAGTGACGGTTTCCTCGATCTCCCAATTGAAGATCATTTCCACATCTCCCTTGTCCGCGAGATCCACAAGGTAAGACTGCAGTTCCCAGATCTCCTCCAGATGATCCAGATAGCGTGACGATGCCCGGCCGGGTTGCTCATGGCCGCGGTCAGTCAGCCGCGATGCGAGGATTTCCCGCGTCGCGACCACCAATACCACGGGTACCACTACCGCATTGCGTTTAACCGCTTCGAGTTCCAGGTTCGTCGGCAGCACGTGAATTCCGTCGACGATCAGATCGTGGCCTTCCTTTACGGCCCGCGCGAGTGTGGCCTCCAGACCGACACGGACGATGTTGAACTGGGAATTGAAACCGGCGATCACCGGGGAGACGTCCGGCCCCAGTTCGGGAAATTCCTGTTCGCTGGGCAGTCCCTTCCAGGCCTCGAAGCTGGAGTAGGCCAGGGTGGGCACCTCATCGGCTGCCAGATAACAGCGGACGATCTCCCGCAGCATGTCGGTGGACTGGGTGCGCACTACGTTGAGACGATAGCCCAACTCGTTGGCCACGGTGCTTTTCCCGGTGCCGGTAATACCACCCACCATGACGATCAGCGGTTCGCCGCTCTCCTTGAAGTGCCGCCAGGAGAGATAACGGTCGGCATACTGCTGATTCAGATGCTCCTGCAGATTCTGATAGATGATCCGACTCAAGGTTGGCTTGTCCACCTCGAAGACATTATCTCTCAGCAGGGACTCCTGGATGCGGCGCGCCACATCCAGGGCTTTTTCCCGTGGGATGGCACAGGCTTCAAGGGATCGCGCAAGAAGCGTGGTGGAGAGGGGGCGGCGACCGCCGGACGAGACCACGCTGGTTGGCCGGGTGCCGTCGGGACCGGCCATGTAGGCGTCTGCGGTTGTCTCGTCGAACCGCTCGCGAAGTATACCGGCAACCCTGCCTTTCAGTTCGCCGGTACCGATCTCTTCTGTATCCGCCTCCAGCTGTTTTCGTATTTGCTGGGCGACCTGATAAGCATCCTGAAAAGAAAGGCCCGCTGTGACAATGGACTGGACCAGAACGCCGCGCAGGAACGGCATGTGTTCACCGGTAGAGTCTTTTTTGATGGTGATTTTTGCCACGATGATTAGAGCAGGGCGCCCGCTCACACCTTAGGTTTCGGTGGGTATCTCTAGCATATTATCAGAATTGACCGAGTGAAGGGATTGGCCAAAGTGAACCTGATCCGCAGACTGAGTCAAGGATCGGGTTCAATCCTGAAGTCCTTCAATGAATTTCACTGTTGCCTCGATTGCCGATCGGAGATTGGTTGCCTGGTCGAGGCCCGAGGCCTTGCGGGGTTTGAAGCTGTGATCCCCGTCCGGGATCCACTGAATCCGAATTCTGTCTGAGAGCCGATAACCTGCCACCTCTTCCGGGCGGCCGAATGTGTCCCGCTCACCCTGGCAGATCAGGGTCGGTGCTCGGATGGCTTCCAGGTGTGCGGTGCGCGTCTTCTCAGGCCGCCCCGGGGGATGGAATGGATAGCCCAGGCAGACCAGCCCGCCAACCCCCTGTTCATCGGCAATCAGGCTGGCCATGCGTCCTCCCATGGATTTTCCGCCAATGACCAGCCGGTTTGGTGCGACACCCTCGGTAACAAACCATTGAATTACCGATCTCCAGGTATCAAGCAGCACGGGTTCACGGTCCGGCGGGCTTTTCTTGGCTGATTTCAGGGACTTGACCATATAGGGGAAGTTGAACCGGATCACCCGGAAGCCCTGTTCTGCAGCACCTCCGGCAATGGTGTCCAGAAAGGGGGAGGCCATGCCCTGCCCAGCGCCATGGGCCAGCAAGAGCATCCGTCCAGTATTGGATTTCCCATCGATGATCAGGTCGGTCTCGGAAATCATTGTTGCCCCTCCAATGTTAATGAAACGTGATAAATCCGTGACCTCCATGGGAACTCCTGGGACTGAAATAGGCCCTGTGGATTGCAATATTCCACACATAAGAACACAACCGAGGAGAATACAATGAACAAACTCATCACGGCAGCTGCAGTTTCTGCAGGCATCCTGTTATCCACGCCGGCCCTTGCACGCAATCTGGATGTCGAGATCACCAATCTGACCAACGGCCTTTATTTCACGCCCCTGCTCGTGGCTGCCCACGATTATCATACTCACCTTTTCCAGGTGGGCGCCGACGCGGTTGGCACTAATGTCCAGGCCATGGCCGAAGGCGGTGATATCTCCGGCCTGGTCGGGGAAGTGGAGGTTTCGGGGGGCACCTATGTCGCCAATCCGGCCGGAGGATTACTGGCCCCGGGGGAAAGCACAACCGCGACACTCAAGACCAGGGGCCGTCACAATGCCTATCTGTCCATCACCGGGATGCTGCTTCCGACCAATGACGGTTTCGTCGGGTTGGACGCGCTGATGATTCCCAAAAAGAGGGGTACCTATACCTATCTTATCGAAGCCTATGATGCCGGAACCGAGGCTAATGATGAGCTGATCGTCGGCATGCCAGGCGGTGCGCCCGGTATGCCGGGTATACCAGGCGACCCCAGTGGAGCGGGAGGAAGCATGGGCACCGGTGTGGCGGGTGCCGACCACAACATGAAGGTTCATGTCCATCGGGGTGTAATCGGCGACACAGACCCGGATGGAGGCCTCAGTGATCTGAACCGGGACGTCCACCGTTTCAACAATCCGGTTGCGAAAGTAGTGGTAAAGGTCAAATAAGGAGAATTTGAAGATGAAAAACACCAAACTGAAGACGCTGATCGTCAGCCTGGTTGCTGTTTGCAGTACGGCGGTCCTGATCGTCAATGCCGGGGATATGAAAACCGGCTCGTCCGACGCCATGGAGAAACCCATGGCGGCCCAGGGACAGGGTGACATGGGCATGAATAAAGAGATGGACAAGTCGATGCAGGGAGGCATGGAAAACAAGATGCATGGGGATGCGGACATGTCCGCCATGAAGAAGAATATGGAAAAGGAAGCGATGGCCATGGAGTCGGAACAATCCATGAAGGGATCTATGGACAGGGGC
>JAHEHQ010000077.1 GCA_024644505.1 Gammaproteobacteria bacterium | reverse complement strand
CGTCGCGAATCCTCTGCCTCAACAGCTGCAGATCGAACATCGGACCAGAGGCGTCGACTCGTCGCTTTTCTCCGTGTCTGGTCACGTAACCCCGAACCCTGATTCCTTTCCGGTACAGCCGGCCTTCGTAGTCGAAGCCCCCTGGATTCATATATCCGTGAACCGCTTTCAGGCGAGCGCCGAGTCTCCAGTGGTCGCCTGCAGAGATCGGAGTATCCGTCTCGTACCAGCTCAGCCGAACCCGCCCCGGGGAGGCGTGGCGCTTCCCTTCGAACCTCAAACTATCAACGAGAAAATCGAAGCGAACTCCTCCGCCACCGGATACCGGCAGGGAAGCCACCTTCCCCTCGATTACCACATCCCTCCCCTGCAGCGTTTCCGGAAACGGGTCTCCCAACGACAAATGGGCATGTGCCAGTGCCCAGAGGAAGCCCAGGCCCACGGCTGCGGGTATACTCGACCAGGTTAGTCGCCATAGGGAAATCAACAGAAAGGGGGACAAGATAACCCAGCCCCAGGCGGGCAGCTGTGCCTGAGTCTGAAACAGGACAACGCCTGCAACAAAAGAGAGACTCGCCGTTATCAAAACCCTTCCCTGGGTGTGATGAGATTTCCAATCCTAACATCCGAAGGCTGTTCGGCACCACAGAGGGATATGTGGAAAAAACGGCCCTTGCATGGTTCAATATCCGGTCTATAACCATGTCCGTCTGGAACGGATCCGGATGCCCAAACATTTTATCAAACGTTACACGCCCCATCACGACTCCGTCCGGAACCATAAACATCTTCGGATGTTCGGGAGGTTGCTGCACGACCCCAACCTCTGGCATTTGAACCGTCGCTCCGTGTCCGGCTCTTTTGCCGTGGGTCTTTTCTGGGCTTGTATCCCGATCCCGTTTCAGATGGTGACTGCTGCCGCCACCGCCATTCCCGTCCGGGTCAACCTGCCGATCTCCGTGGCACTGGTATGGATCAGCAACCCCATCACCATGCCGCCCATGTTCTATTTCAACTATCTGGTGGGAACCTGGATACTCGGCGAGACGGTGCAGCCGTTCACGTTCGAAATCAGCGTGAATTACCTTACCGAAAGCATTATGCAGATCTGGCAGCCGCTTTATCTGGGAAGTCTGGTCTGCGGTTTGATTGCCGGCATGTTGGGGTATTGCGCCATGCGGGGACTCTGGCGCCTCCATATCATAAAGCACATGAAATTGCGCAAGCTACGCAGGATAAGGCGCAACAGGCTGGACAGTCAGTAACCTTACGCTAATCTACCAGCTTGCCGTCCAGAAGGTTGAGTACCCGGTCCATATTGCCCGCCAGTTCCAGGTCATGGGTCACCACGACGAAACTGGTCCCGATCTCATGATTGAGTTCCAGCATCAGGCCATAAACCTGCAGCGCGGTGCTGCGGTCCAGGTTTCCGGTGGGTTCGTCTGCCAGAACGCAACGGGGTTCTGTGACCAGGGCCCGGGCCACTGCAGCGCGCTGACGTTCGCCGCCCGACAGTTCCCCCGGCTTGTGCAGAATCCTTTCCGCCAGTCCGACACGTTCCAGCATGCGGGTTGAGCGGCTGCGTGCAGTCTTCAGATCCATGCCGGCGATCAGCAGCGGCATTGCCACATTCTCCAGGGCGCTGAATTCAGGGAGCAGGTGATGGAACTGGTACACAAACCCCAGGGTCCGGTTTCGAAGCAGGCCCCTCGCCTTCTCATCAAGGGTCTCCAGGTTTTGGCCCTCGACCCAGACGTCTCCACCGGTCGCAAGATCGAGGCCGCCCAGACAGTGCAGCAAGGTACTTTTGCCGGATCCCGAACTGCCCACGATGGCAATGCGCTCACCCTGCTCTACCTGCAGGGTCAACCCTTTGAGTACCTCCACCTTGAGTATCCCGTCGGTAAAGGTCCTTACCAGCTCGCGACACTCCAGAACCGGCCCTCTACTCATAACGAAGCGCCTCGGCCGGTTGGACCCGGGATGCCCGCCATGCGGGATACAGGGTAGCGAGCAGCGTGATGACGAAGGCACTGAGACTGACCGCGCCCACGTCATCCCAGCGAAGGTCTGACGGCAAGGTGCTGATGTAGTAGATGTTCGGATCCAGGAAATCGAAACCGAATGTGTGTTCGATCCACTGGACGATCTGCTCCAGGTTCAGCGACAGGGCTATACCGCCAATGACCCCCAGGAGTGTGCCTGCGATCCCGATCGTGGCACCTTGGATGATGAATACACCCATGATTGTTCCGGGCGAGGCCCCCAGCGTGCGCAGGATGGCGATATCGCTCTGTTTGTCCGTCACCGCCATGACCAGGGTCGAGACGATGTTGAAGGCAGCCACGGCAATGATGAGAAACAGTATGAGCCCCATCATGCGTTTTTCCGTGCGCAGCGCACTGAAGAAGTTCCGGTGCTGGTATGTCCAGTCGCTGACCCGGTATACCCCCGGCAGACGGTTGGCCAGTTCGCGGGCTATCCGGGGTGCCTCATAGAGGTCTTCGAGCTTCAGCCTGATCCCCGTGACCCCTTGTTTGATATTGAGCAGCGTCGCGGAGTCTCTCAGGTGAACCAATGCCACTCCGCTGTCATATTCGCCCATTCCAACCTCAAAAATCCCCCTCACCGTGAAGCGTTTCAACCTGGGCATGGCACCTGCCGGTGTGACCCTGAGCCGGGGCGTGACCACGGTGACCTTGTCCCCCGGCCCTACGCCCAGCGTATAAGCCAGCTCCTTTCCCAGCACGATGCCGTATTCCTTGGGTGCCAGCAGTTCCAGACTGCCAGTTATCATGTGTTCGGAGACATCCGAGACCTGGTTCTCATATTCGGGCAGGATACCCCGCAGCATGGCACCGCTCACCCGCGAGCCATTGGTCAACATGGTCTGCGCCTCCACGAAGGGGGCCTGGGCCAGGACGCTCGGATGTTCCTTCGCCAGGCGCATCGCCTCCTCCCAGTCCGTCAATTCCCCATCGTAGGCCCCTACCACGGCGTGGGAGGTCATGCCGAGAATGCGTTCCCGTACCTCTTTATGAAATCCGTTCATGACCGATAAGACAGTAATGAGGGCCACCACACCCAGCATGATCCCAAGGGTTGAAGTCAGTGAGATGAAGGAAATAAAGTGATTACGCCGTTTTGCCCGGGTGTATCTCAATCCGATATAAAGTGGGAGCGGTTTGATCATGAACGGAAATTTAGAACAGATTCCGGTGCGGGGGTTTAAGGATGTTGTATTCTATACGAAATCATCAGGAGAGGAGTCCAATGTGATGAAGCTGTTGGCGCACTTTTTGTTTGCATTTATTCTGTTGACCATAATACCCGTGGCAAATTCCGATGTACTGCTTCTGGATGCCATACAGGCCGATTCCGGGAGCGTCGGAAAACCTGCCCGGGGCATGAGCATGGACCAGGTCCGCAGTCGCTACGGTGAGCCGGGTAATGAATTACCCTGGGTGGGCGACCCTCCCATTACCCGCTGGGTTTACGATGATTACACCGTCTACTTTGAGCATCAGTACGTCATCAACAGCGTGGTCCACCGCTGATTACGCCTTGTCCCTGGAGGAAAGGCGTAATTCCATCTCTTGATCGGCCGGCCCCCGGTGCTTGGGGGCCGGTCACACCATTTTTCTCGCAGTAAACAGTGCCGCGCCCTGCGGTGGGTGGAGATTGTAACGCCTATAATAAACCTGAGAGAGTCAGGGCGGGAGTTCCCATGAACTGGGGCAGCTGGTTGCTGAATAATGAGGTGCAGGTCCGCCTCGCCTTTTTTTTCGCCATCTTAGCCGTGATGGCGATCTGGGAGATGCTCGCCCCCCGGCGGGAACTGACCGTGCCGAAGGCCGTGCGCTGGTTCAATAATCTGGGCCTGGTATTCCTGAACAGCCTGGCGCTGCGCCTGATATTTCCCGCCGCCGCGGTCGGTGTTGCCGCTGTGGCGCAGCAGCGGGGCTGGGGTGTGATGAATATCTATGAGATCCCGTTCGTTCTGTCGGTGGTCTTATCGGTTATGCTGATGGATCTGGTGATCTATCTGCAGCACGTGATGGTTCATGCGATTCCGGCCCTCTGGCGGCTGCACCGGGTTCACCATGCGGACCTGGACTTTGATGTGACCACCGGCGCCCGTTTCCACCCCATAGAGATACTGCTGTCGATGCTCATCAAGATCGGGACTATCATGGTCCTGGGCCCGCCCCTGGTCGCGGTGGTGGTTTTCGAGGTGGTGCTCAATGCGACCGCCATGTTCAATCACTCCAACGTACGCCTGCCCCTTCGGCTGGATAGGGTTCTGCGCTGGTTTCTGGTAACCCCCGATATGCACCGCGTGCATCATTCCGTGGAGGATGACGAGACTAACAGCAATTTTGGATTCAGCCTGCCCTGGTGGGACCGGCTGTTCGGTACTTACCGGGCCCAGCCCCGGGCCGGGCACGAGGGCATGACCATCGGTATTCACAAATTCCGGGATGTCCGCCAGGTACAGTGGCTGCCGGGCATGCTGATGTTGCCTTTTGTCGGAAAGATCTCGGGCTACGTGATCAACCGCCGATCCTGGAACAAGGAAGGAGACGGCTGAAAGACAGACTGACAGATAGGGCTTGGACCGCGATTTCGTAATCGGCCGGCCCGGTGAATATTCATTGCCCATACAGGAACATCACGGCCGCCACAGCCGCGATCACACCCACCAGATCGGCCGTCAATCCCGCCGCCAGGGCGTGCCTTATCCGGCGCACCTGGACGGCGCCGAAATAGACCGCGAGCACGTAGAACGTTGTTTCGGTAGACCCCTGCAGGGTTGATACCAGGTAACCGGTATAACTGTCCGGACCAATCGCCGGGTCATTGATGATGGAAGCCATCACCCCGTAGGCTCCCGAGCCCGACAGCGGCCGCAACAGGGCCATGGGTAATGCTTCGGCAGGCAGGCCTACCATGGCTGTCACGCTTCCCAGACCGCCGACGAGCCAGTTGAGCGCCCCGCTGGCGCGAAACATGCCCACTGCAACCAGAATGGCCACCAGATAGGGAATGATCTTGAGGGCCACCTGAAAACCCTCTTTCGCACCTTCCACGAAGGCCTCGTAGATGCGTACTTTCCGGAACATGCCGAAAAGCAGGAAAGCCAGCATCAGTCCCGGCAGAATCCAGGGGGAGATGATATGCCCATAGAGCACGGTCAGGGGGATCAGGGTCAGAAAACCCGCCAATGTTGCCCAGGATACCCAGAGGGGATAGGGGGTATCGGCAGTCGGAAGTTCCGTCTCTTCGGTGTTCTCCTCAGGATTCCCGGTGGCTTCCTGTTCAGGAACAGTTTTGGAAATCGGAAAAAAACGCCGATAGAAAAGTGCGGCAAAAATCGCGGCTATCGTGGAGCAGGTGGTGGCAAAGAGGGTCGTGGGCAGGATTCCCGCGGGATCCCCCGAACCGGCGGCCGCGCGGAGTGCGATGACGCCTGTGGGCAAGAGCGTGATACTGGAGGTGTTGATAGCGAGGAACAGGACCATGGAGTCGGTCGCCGTGCCTTTGACGGGATTCAACCGGTTGAGTTCCTGCATCGCGCGGATACCGAAGGGCGTTGCCGCATTGCCCAATCCCAGCATGTTGGCCGACATGTTCAGGATCATGGCACCCATGGCTGGGTGTTCCGCGGGCACATCCGGAAACAGCCGTACCATCAATGGCCGGATCAGCCGGGCCAGTATCGTCAGCAGCCCGCCCTCCTCGGCGATCTTCATCAGACCCAGGAAGAGCGCCATGACCCCAACCAGGCCCAGGGCGAGTTCCACCGCACCCGTTGCCGACTCCACCATTGCGGTGGAAAGCAGGTCCATGGGTTTGTCACCGGCGGTCTCAACAGTGATCTGACGCCAGCCGGCGGTGACGAAAGCAACAGAGACAAGGATAAAGAAAACGATGTTCATTCGGCGTATCTGTTCAATCCCGGTCCTTCATTTTGAGGGTAACCAGAAGCACGATAATCATGATTGCGATGGTCAGTAATATGACGTCCACGGTTTCATAAGACCGGCAGTCCGGAACCTGAATCTGTGGCCCAATGCTATCACATTCGAATCGTAATCAACCGGTATCCCCTCGTCCGTGAAGTTGCAGAGACCCAGTGATCAATCTATATTCTGCAGATGTTAATGCTATGAATTCCTTATAAAGGGTGGACAGTCTGTGCAGGGTGAAAACAAGGCCGCGAACGAGGCAGTAAAAGGCCGGAGCGACAAGAGAACCCGCTATTTAATCTTGTCCGGAAGCTTGTTGCCCGTTTTGCTTGCCGGGATTATCTCCCATGTCACTGCGAACGCCCTGGGCGATCTGTCCGAGGCCCGGATCAAGGAATCCCAATGGCAGTTGGAGACCATCGTTTCCAAGTGCATTGACAGATTGCAGGATATCGCACTGGGCACCGAAGCCAGACCGGCAGGCCTCAGGCCCCTCATTGACAGGCACCTGAGGGTCAATCCGTCCAAACCTGATAACCGGGAAATCTTTGAGTGGATTGAGGCGCGCCGGTCATCGATGTCTGATTTCCGGCATGACAAGCTCGACAATCTGATCCTTGAGGCCAGAAAGGATTATCAGAGAGAGCTGGCCGAGTTACAGAAAATCAAGAAAACCTACCGGGAACATCTCGAATCCTTCTATGCGGGATTCTGGCTCAGAAGAAACGGGTATCCCAGAATCGATTTGACTGACAGGCCCAATCAGCAATAGCGGGTTTCAGGCAAAGGTTTCAGGAGAGCGTTCTGTGAGGCAGGCTCTCGGTTCGACCGGCCGGGGTCACCACGACGTAATCGAGCTTCCTTTGTAGCTCCTTGATGGTGCATGCGCCGCCGTAGGTCAGTCCACTGCGCAGACCGCCGATGATATCGGCAATGATCCGGTCCTCATCTTCCCGGTAAGGAACCTCCACCCTCACGCCTTCGGCAGTCTTCCACTCTGCCATGCCTCCATGGTAGTCATCCTGGACCTCACTGCTGGCCATTCCCCTGTAAGCCTTGAATTGAACCTCGACACCCTGCGAATCGACCCGGACACACACCTCACCGGGTGTGGGCCGTGTCCCTGCCAGCATACTCCCAACCATCAGAAAGTCAGCACCGAACGCCAGCGCCTTGACCAGGTCCCCGGGGCTTCGCATTCCCCCATCGGCCACGATGGAACGGTCCACCTTGGCGCACTCCCGAATCGCCGTCAGATTGGGTATGCCAAACCCTGTCTTGATGCGGGTCGTGCACACCGATCCGCCTCCTATACCCACCTTGATGATGTCCGCATTGCAGGATGCCAGGTAATCCGCACCTGCATAGGTTGCGACGTTGCCCGCCATCAGGCAGCTGTCCCGGCCGAGTATTTCCCTTACGTTCTTCAGCGTCCGGCCCACATATTTTGCATGGGCATGGGCGACATCGATACAAAAGAGGGTGGCACCCGCATCGCGAAGCGCCTCGGTTCGCTCCAGCTCCTCTTTGGAGCAGCCTACGGAAACAAATGTATCGTGTCGACAGGCCTTCCACATGGCGACATTCTCGTCAATGGACATGAATCTGTGCAAAACCCCGATACCCTGATTGTCACCCATGAAGTTGGCCATCTCCACACCGGTGACCGTGTCCATGTTGGAGCTCATCAGCGGAAGATCCAGCTTCAGTTTTCCAGTGCGATCGCTCATGGATACGTCCACCACGCGGCGGGACTCCCAATGGTTATAGGCGGGGACCAGAAGAACGTCGTCAAAGGTGATCGCAGTATTCATTACAATCCTTACCCACAGGCAGTGCCGGTTTTACCCTGAACCATCCCGATGTCGATGGACCGGGGATTCCGGATTTATGCGAATTATGAACTAATATACCAGTTCAGTGCCTGCTCCCCATAAGGAACCCGATCAGGACTGCCATGAAAATCACCCGACAATTGGGCTTGAGGCCGGGAGAGACCGGTCCGGTCGTGCTGGCCTTTCTCTATTTTTTCTTTCTTCTGGCCAGCTACTATGTGATTCGCCCCGTACGGGACGAGATGGCGATTCAGGCAGGATTGGAGCAGCTTCAATGGCTCTTTACCGCCACCTTCCTGGCCATGCTCGCGTTCGTGCCCCTGTTCGGTTATGTCAGCGCCCGCTTTCCGAGGCGCGTCCTGGTTCCACTGGTGTATCTCTTCTTCGCCGTCGGCCTGATGATTTTTCTCGCGTGCTTCAGCCTGCTGGAAGATATCAGCTGGGCCGCCCGGATCTTTTATGTCTGGGTCAGCGTATATAACCTGTTCGTGGTATCCGTGTTCTGGAGCTTTGTTTCGGACATTTTCCGGCGCGAACAGGGCAAGCGCCTGTTCGGCCTGATTGCCGCAGGGGGCAGCTTGGGGGCGGTAACCGGCCCTACCCTGGCGGCCTGGCTTGCCCAGGTGCTCGGTGTGGCGTCCCTGCTCCTGGTGGCTGTCATCCTGCTCATGGGCGCGATCACCATGGTGATGCTGTTGAACCGGCGTCAAAGCGCCGGGGATGAGCGGGCCCCTGCCCTGCATGGCGGAATCTTCGACGGTGCCCTGCTCCTCGGGAGATCCCGTTTTCTCCAGGGGATCGCCGTATTCATCTGGCTCTATACAACCCTGGCTACCTTTCTCTATTTTCAGCAGGCCCATTTGGTCGCCGATGCCTTCGATAATTCGGCAGATCGCACCAGTGTATTCGCGGCCATTGATCTGGCGGTAAATAGTCTGACCATAGGCATGCAGATTTTTATCGTGGGAAAGATTATGAGCCGTGCCGGATTGGGAACAGCCCTGGCAGCCGTACCTGTATGCCTGATGCTGGGGTTTACGGCATTGGCCGCGATCCCGTCGGTGGCGGTGCTCATCGGTGTGCAGATATTGAGAAGGGCGGGAAACTACGGTGTTACGAGACCCGCCCGGGAGGTGCTCTATACTACCGTGGAGAGAGATGCCCGCTACAAGGCTAAAAACTTCATCGATACGGTCGTTTACCGCGGGGGTGACGCGTTGGCGGGTTGGCTTTTCACACTGCTGAAGATGCTTGGGCTGGGTATCGGGGGCATCGCCCTGCTCTCCATCCCTCTGGCCATGCTATGGGGCTGGATCGGCTACCGGCTCGGCCGGAAGGCGGATGCCGGATGATGGAGTCTGTGTCTGTGTGTTCCAACCGTTCCGGTTTGGGTAGATTACCCTTGTAGGGCCGAATTCAGTCGGCGGCCGGCGGTCGAATAAATTCGACCCTACAGGATGGAATGCTTAATTGTAGGGCCGAATTCAGTCGGCCAACTACGGCTCAATCAGGGGGGGAGCCATTGCCATCAGGCGGCTCGGCCAGGCTGTGGCATTTCCGGTGCAGTGCGGCCCGGGAGATGAGGTGCGCGCTGACCGGTGCGGTCAGAAACAGAAAAAGGGTCACCAGTATCTCGTGCAGGCTCAGTCCCTGGCGTACCGAGAAATAGACAATGGAACCGAGCAGAATGCTGCCCACGCCCAGGGTGGTCGCCTTGGTGGGGGCGTGCAGGCGGGTAAAGACATCGGGCAGGCGCGCCAGCCCGATGGAACCGATCAACACAAAGCCCGAGCCCAGCAGCAGCAACGCGACGGTAATCAGGTCAAGGATGTCAGTGATCATTCGATGATGTCTCCACGCAGCAGAAATTTTGCAAGTGCCATCGTGCTCACGAATCCGAGCAGGGCAATCAGCAATGCCGCTTCAAAAAAGTCCGCGCGCCCTATACGAACACCGAAAAGTACGATCAGTGCAGCGG
>JAHEHQ010000405.1 GCA_024644505.1 Gammaproteobacteria bacterium | reverse complement strand
GATTTGCCGATAACGTGCTCAAGCCGCTTCTGCTTGGCCGCGGTGTGGAAGCACCCATGCCGATTATTCTGCTCGGTGCACTGGGTGGCATGGTGTCTTCCGGCATCATTGGCCTGTTTGTCGGTGCTGTGCTGCTGGCGGTGGGTTATCAGATTTTCATGGACTGGGTCGACGAGGCCGAGGTTGAAACGGCAGCAGAGTCGGGACAGTCAGAGGCGGCCGCAAAAGGGCAGCCTGTCGGTAACTGAATGCGGACATGTCTCTGACCTCCTGGGGACATCTCAAGGGCGCGGCCCTGCTTTGCATGGGATTGGCGCTGAGCGGCTGTACCACCCTCGGGCCCGATTACCAGGAGCCTGAAGTCGGCTGGCTCGATGAGTGGGAAACGGCATTATATGGCCAGCTGGGTATGCCCGAAGCGCAATCGGAAATTGATTTGCGTTTCTGGTGGCAGCTGTTCGATGATCCGGCCCTGAATCAGCTCATTGAGCTGGCAAAACAGAAAAACCCTTCCCTGCGCATCGCCGGCCTGCGTATTCTCGAAAGCCGTGCCCAGCTGGGTATCGCGGGCAGCACCCTCTATCCCCAGGTACAGCAGATTGTCGGTGCGGTGGACTACGTTAACACGAAACAGCGGGGAGGTGACCTGCCCTCCGACGACCAGAGTTTCGGCAGTTATCAGGCGGGATTCAATCTGGGCTGGGAGCTCGACTTCTGGGGACGCTTCAGGCGCGGCATCGAGTCCGCGGATGCGGCATTCTTCGCCTCCATCGCCAATCAGCAGGATGTACAGGTGCTGCTCACGGCCCAGGTTGCCGACCTGTATTATGCCTACCGAACCATTGAACTGCAGATCGAGATAGCCAGGGAGAACGCGGCCATTCAGAAACGCAGTTACGAGATCACGGAGCGTATATTCAATAGCGGCGAGCAGGGAGAACTCGACCTGCAGCAGGCCCGAACCCAGTATCTGTCCACGCTGTCGACCATACCCGAACTACAGATCACTCTGATTCAGATCCGCAACGCCCTCACTACCCTGCTGGGCCGGCCCCCGGGGGAGATGCCGGAGCTGGCTGGTGATACCAGGAAGCTCCCGAGCGTCGACCCCCTGGTCATCAGGGACATACCCGCGAAACTGGTGCTGCGCCGGCCGGATATCCGTGCCGCCGCCTGGCAGGTGGCGGCGCAGTCTGCGCAGATCGGCATTGCCGAGGCGGATTTCTATCCCACCATAACCCTGGTGGGCAGCATCGGGTGGTCCGGAAACAGCCTCAGTGCCAGCCCATCGACCGGCGGTTTCACCGTAGGTCCGGGGGTGAGCTGGAATATCTTCGACTATGGACGCATAGGGAACAATGTGCGGATCCAGGATGCGCGTCTGCAGCAGTTGATCGAACAATATCAGAGCGGGGTCCTGCAGGCCGCACGGGAGATCGATGATGCGGCCATCAGCGTGGTAAAAACAGCGGAGCAGCAGCAGGTACTGGATGAATCGGTACAGTCGGCGCGTCGGTCCCTGGATCTCGCAAACAGACGCTACCAGGAGGGTTACTCTGACTTCCAACGGGTTCTGGATGCGCAGCGTAGCCTGTTTTCCCAGGCCGAGCGCCAGCTCAATACCCAGGGAAATCATGTCAGTGCCATCATCGCGCTTTACAAGGCCCTGGGCGGTGGATGGACGGCATCGCCCATAGAACAGCTGATTCCCAAGAAACTTGCCAACACCATGCAGGAACGCAGCGACTGGGGCAATCTGCTTTCCGAGCCCCTGCCGACGGGCCCTGCCAGACCAATTCCCGCCTCGGAGGCGAACCGGAATGAGTGAAAAAGACCAGCCGGTAGAGGAGACGGAAGAAACGACAGAGGAGAAGCAGGCGGCAGCGTCTGTGAAGAAAGGGGCACTGTTTGTCTTTCTGCTGATCCTGCTCAGTCTCCTCTGGTATCTGCTTTCCGACCGCTTCACCCCGTACACGAGCCAGGCGCGGGTGCAGGGTTACGTGGTGGGTGTGGCTCCCAAGGTGGCGGGTGTGTTAACCGAAGTGTGGGTCAAGAACAACCAGGAAGTGGACGTCGAACAACCACTTTTCGAGATTGACCCCTCTCAGTACCGGATCGCCCTGGAGCGCGCCCGGTCCGACCTGGAGAATGCTCAACGCCAGGTGGATGCGGGTACCGCAGGGGTGGATGCGGCCCGTGCCAATCTGCGTGCAGCACTCGCCAACGAGATCAAGGCCCAGAAAGACACCAGCCGTTTGAAAAGGCTGCACCGCGAAGATCCCGGGACGATCTCGGTGCGCCGGCTGGAGATATCCCAGGCGACGCTCGATCAGGCACGGGCGAAGGTCTCTGCGGCAGAGGCCGACATACAGCGGGCGATCGAGCAGATGGGGGGTGAAAATGACGAGAACAATACCCTATTGAAATCCGCCCAAAGCGCGGTTGACAAGGCCGAACTGGATCTTGCCAACACCGTCGTCACCGCCTCCTCAAGGGGCGTGATTACCGATCTGCGCGCCGATGTCGGTCAGTATGCCGGAACCGGCAGCCCGGTCTTGACCCTGATCGCCATCCAAGATGTATGGATCAGCGCCGAGTTCACCGAAAACAATCTTGGCCATCTGAGGGTGGGAAGCCCGGTAGAGATTATCTTCGATGCGTTTCCGGGCCGGGTGTTCACAGGCGAGGTGCGCAGCATCGGGCTCGGGGTGAGCGCCGGACAGGCACCCGCACCCGGCACTCTGCCGACGGTGGACAACAGCCGTGACTGGCTGCGGCAGTCCCAGCGGTTTCCCGTGGTGATCGGCTTCGATGTCGAGCAGGATGAGATACTTCGACAACAGCTGCGGGTGGGCGGTCAGGCCTCGATCATCGCCTACGGTGACGGACACAAAGTGCTGAATATGCTCGGCAGGGCCTATATTCGCCTGATGAGTTATCTCTCCTATGCCTATTGAGGCAAGGCGCGTCTTTCGTCTGAGTCTGACAGTGGCGCTCTCGCTGGCTGTTGCCTACGCCCTGCAGTTGCCCCTG
>JAHEHQ010000404.1 GCA_024644505.1 Gammaproteobacteria bacterium | reverse complement strand
GCAGCAGGCTTCGGCTGATCTTTATCACTGGTTGTCACCCGCGTTTACCCGCACGGCGGCGATATATCTCAGGGCCCGGATCCCCGGCATGAAGAAATAGCCCCCGCCGCGCACGGTCACGAACCGGGGAAGGTGGCAGGTCTTGCGTACCGGCCCCATCGGGACCTGTTGGTTGAACTGATCGGTGGGTTCACCGCTCGTCAAGGGTGCCCGGTGGCCCAGCAAGGGGTCGCTCTCGTTCTGTACGCCGCCAAATCTGCTGCTCATGGACCAGGCGTTTTGCACGAATTCGAACTGCCTCGATATGCTGGCAACCAGGCATATGAACTGCAGACCGCGTTCGGCTGCCGGTGGATCCGGACCAAGGGCCTCCTCCGGTTCAAGGACGGGCCCATAGCTGCGCCCCCGCCTCAGCAGTCGATGGAAGCGGGTGGAGGCGATCAGATCCTCATCCGCGCGATTCTGCCCAAATCCCAATATCTTTATGAGCCTGCTGAGCAAGCCGGTTACGCCGGCCGGAAAATCTCCGTTCCTGGGATTGGACCTCCGGATGTGTGCACCTATGGGGCACCGGTGGCCGGCGGGATCCTGATCATAAGTGAAGTCGTTGGCCGGTCCTTCTCCCGGAACACCCGGAGTATCCGGGGAAACCAGCGGCCTGCCATTGAGATCTCTACCCACCATTGCGGCGGCAAGCGTTTCACGCGCTTCCGGCACGGAACCCGCGGCCTCGTCCACAAACCGCCAGAATCCCGGGACATCCTGCTTCAATTGCCGCAGCACCAGGTAGGACCCGTTGCGGCCGAAATCCTTCAACCCGGGAAGGTCTTCCGCATCCGGCAGATGTGCGGCATCGGCGTCGGAACCGGCATCGATGAGGGGTCGGTCTGTATACAGGCCGTATTCGTTACGATACCCCAGCACCACTTCACCTATCGCCAACCTGTTGGAGTAGCGATCCCGTTCGTGCAGATCCGTGCTTTGCTCAGATCCCCAATCGATATCGGGCTGACTGATACCATCCGGGAATCCGAAGGGTTCGATGGGGCCGATATACAGGGTCGGCAACTGCCTCAGTAATCGAAACGCCTGGGAAAACTGCGCTGTCTGGACGGATCTTCTCCAATCCTCTATTTTTCCATCACCGGCATAGAGCATCAGCAAGACATGAGGGACCTCGGTATCCCCGCCTCCCCAGTCCCACTGCTCCGGCGCGCTGTCCCCGATGTCTCCCAGGCGGCGCGAACGGCTTTCATCACCGCTCATACCCACGATGAACTCATCGGAGAAACCCTCGACCACCGATTCCCTGACACCCAGTACACGCAGGCCCTGCACGGAAAATGCGATCTGCAGGGCAGTGTCAGGCGGAGGGGCGACGCTCACCGCATTGCCCGGTTCGACTTTGGCGAGCCACTGTTTGGCGGCATCCACATCCGCAATACCCAGCAGCATGAAGCATGTTTCGGTCAGTCTGCCGAACCCGAACCGGAACAACCCCTGCAGGTCGTCGAATTCAATGCTGTCGGAAATCGTCATCTTCATATAAGACCCAGCCATTCCTGTATCTCGGCATCACTGGACTGACGCACTTCAACACCTTGGCGGATGCGGCTGTTGCGGGACAGGTCGTAGGCCGAGATATCAGGATAGGCCTTGTACCAGACTTCCGACGGCAGCTGATGCCGTCTCAAGGTGTATTTGAACTCCTGCTCCCGCTCGGCGCCCTCCTTGATCAGCCACCGGGTGGTGGGATAGCCCACACCGTTGCTGAAAACCAGATTCAGACCCCAGGCCACCTTGTTGATGAAGTCATCCATATAGCTCTCGAGACTGCCGTCGTAGTTGCTGGCGAAATAGAGTCTGCGGTTGTTGTCCAGGAGTACCCACCGGGCGAAATGGATGGTTTTTACTCGCGTAAGAAACCCCCTCCGGTAGACATGCCTCGCGGCGTAGTCGAGCAGCAGCAGCAAAAATCTGAGTGTGACCAGTCGAAACATTCCCGGCTTCACATCCCCCAGCACGTTGAAATGATTGGTGACAGTACGGTCTTCCTGAACCGACAACCGCCGTATATGTTCCCGCGAGGGCCGGATCACGATCTTCGGATCCGAACGCTCCAGCGTCCGCAGGCGCCAGGCAAGATAGGGGGAGAGGATGAGAAGCATGGGCGAAACCAGCAACAGCAGCAACGGCACCCCGATTTTGTGCAGCAGGTTGCCAACTCTCCAGTTCAGTGGCGTTGCTTCCGGGGGGGACAGCGTGATCCTTCCCGCATGCTTTTCCATCTCGACATGGGATAGCAGACGCTGCCGCAGGGACCGGGTATTTTCCGGTCCCACCTCATCCAGGATCTTCGATAAATGCTCAGACAGGACCTTGTGCAGCAATGCCTCCTCACGCACCTGCCTTACGCTTCTGCCGATCCAGTTGACGTAGTTGGCATGGTGCCTGACACCATGGTCCTTCATATATTGCAGCAGATAGATCTGGCTGCCGGAAAAACCCTCGCAATAAGAGAATATCCTGCCCAGCCCGGGCCCGGCGCCATCCGCCAGGTTCATGAGGAAGGCATCCGCATCGCCGTCACAATCCCCGAGGAAGGCAAGCGCGGGTTGCCAGGGATACGGGGGCAGTCCGTAGGCTTCGATATCGCCTGCGGTAAGGGCCTCCAGAATGACGAAGCGGGCCACATGCAGACCGTCGAACCTGCCGAACGGTACCAGCTCGTTCCGGGGGTCTGCCTGCCCATAGCTGCTGTTCATGGTTCCGAGCAGTGCCCGCAGGGCCTCCACCCGCCCTTCCCTTATCGGGGCCAGAATCATGAAGGTGGACTGAGGGGTCATGTAAAAGGGTCCGATATGTGTTCCAGATTCGGCATCGACAGTTCGAATTAGCCCGGATCATGCCTTGTGAGCGCAAAGTCGAGGATGCGCATCTTCCCCCACCACACCTTGCCAAGGTAGACACCGGGTTCCACTTCCCGTATTTCGTCCCGGATCACTTTGGCGAAAAATGAGGTCCTGGAGTAGTCGATG
>JAHEHQ010000403.1 GCA_024644505.1 Gammaproteobacteria bacterium | reverse complement strand
GCGACAGGCCCAGGTCGATGGCTGCCTCGAGCGGATCTGCGACCGATTCGGCCAGTACAGTGAGACGGCTTTGCACCAAATGGGTGAGAGTGGTCTGGAACCTGAGGGTGCTCATCATGAAGAACAGAGTCATCACGACGAGCATAACCACGACCATGCACAGGAAAGCCTTGGAAGATGCTTTCAAGGTGTTGAGCCCGCTGGAAACCTAATCCGCTGTTCAATCGACCGCTGCATATTTAGTAAGTATTATGCTTATTATTCAGATGGTTAAAATATGCTCTCCTGGAAAGCGTATTAGAGTTTTGATCTTTATTCCAGACTCCATAATCGCCGTTTAAGGGGCCCGGAGGCGCTGAGCTATCCGTGCCTGTCATGATTATTTAATTAGCAATACGGGATATGTGCTTGAACGGTAACCGTTTTTTCTTTACTGTTGCGGTTGCGGGAGGATTGGATCCAGCTAAGTAATTGCGGGATCTGGTCGCTATACCTGAAGCCCTGTCTTTTTTTAAAAAAAAGAATCGTATACGCGGTGATTCAAGAGATTTGAAGTAGAAAACCATGGTAAGAGACTGGATGACAAAGGCCGCCAGGGTTTTCACTGGCGAAAAACTGCATATTGGCAGGTTTTACCTGGTGACATCCGGAATTCTGTTAGTGGTATTTATCGTATACGCTGTTCACACCTGGATCGAGGTGACCCGCCAGACCGAGAAAGAACTCAACTATGTTGATGGACTATTCAGAAACGCCATCGAATCCACGTTCCAGCATCACGAGTCTGTACTGAGAATACTGGGACAGCGGTTGCTCGAGGTTGACGTCCGTAACCACCCGGAACGAGGGCGGGCGCTCGTGGACGAACTGTTGGAGGTAAACCCGGCCATGGCGGGATTCGGAATTGCCGAACCCAACGGCCAACTGCTGCTGGTCTCCGGCGTTGCGCCCGGTAAACCGTTGCCCAACCTGCTGACCCAAAGCGAGTCTACGGTGACATTTCTGCAGGTGTTCGATACAGACAGGCTGGTAGTCGGATGGACATATTACATGCCCCTGCTGAAGAAATGGCTGATTCCGATACGCATAGCTATTCATAACGATCAGGGTTTTGTGAAACTGGTGTCGGCGGCAGGCCTGGATATCGATGCTGACCACGCCATGTGGAACGCCATCGACCTACCGGATGACGTACAGGTGACACTGCTGAGAAATGACAGTTTCGTGCTGCTGTCCCTGCCGACACCGGCAGCAGAGCGCCAATCGCGATACTACGATCCCGCTCCCGACCAATTTTATACCAAAGACCATCAACCACTGGCTCAGGACCCCTTTTTCCCGGGGAGTTTAGCCGTGTCCAGTTACCTCATGGATAACACCATGAGAACCTTCGTCAGTTACCCGAAAAGCCGTCTGTGGGAAGAGTTCAGCAGTCGGCTCATCATGCCCGCGGTGTTGTTCGTTGTGGCGTTTCTGCTGACCTGGGTACTCTATCGCAGCGTCTTGCGCAATCAGCGTGCCTACGAGTCCCAACTGATGCACCAGGCACACCACGATTCCCTGACAAAGCTCCCGAACCGGCTGCTGATCATGGACAGGCTGGGCAATGATCTCGCCCGTGCAAGACGCCTCGGAAGGATGGTCGCGGTATTCTATATCGACCTGGACCAGTTCAAACGAATCAACGACAGCTACGGGCACAAGATGGGCGACGTTCTCCTGAATGCCTGTGCCGGCCGCCTCAGGGAGATCCTGCGGGAGGGTGATACCGTCGGTCGACTGGGGGGAGACGAGTTTCTGTTGATACTGCCGGACCTGCAATCGGTAAACGAGGTCGAAATCCTCGCATCCAGGGTATTGAGAAGCTTCGTATCCCCGTTCATGCTCGAGGGGCGTGAAATATTCAGTACTGCCAGTATAGGCATATCGCTGAGTCCCCAGGATGGGAACGACACGGATACCCTGATGCAGAATGCGGATACCGCCCTTTACAAGGCGAAGGACGAGGGACGCAACAGCTACTACTTTTACCAGCAGGCATTGAACGAGGAGGTCGCACGCCGTATCGAAGTGGAAAGAGGTTTGCGCAAGGCGTTGGAGCGTAACGAGTTTCGGGTCGTCTACCAACCTCAGGCATCCCTGGATTCTCTCAGATGGAAGAGTGCCGAAGCCCTGATCCGCTGGAACAGCCCTACGCTCGGCGCAGTGTCGCCGGTCGAATTCATTCCCATCGCGGAAGAGATCGGTCTGATTACCGAGATCGGCAAACTGGTGTTGCGGACTGCCCTGCAGGATCTGAAGGTTGTTCACCGGTTGGAGCCGGAATTCAGCATCTCGGTAAACACGTCAGTTCGTCAGTTTCGCTCCGATACCTTTCTGCAGGAAACCCTGGAGCTGTTGAAAGATGCGGGCATGCCGCCTGACGTACTTGAACTGGAGGTTACCGAAAGCGTACTCGCCGATGGTGCTGAAAAATTCACCGGGCTTCGTGAAGCCGGAATACGTCTGGCAGTGGATGATTTCGGTACCGGTTTTTCTTCACTGAGCTATCTCAAGCAGATACCGATCACGACACTCAAGATCGACCGTGCATTCATCAAAGACCTGGAGACCGATTTTTCGGATGCGACCCTGACGACGGCAATCATCGCCCTGGCCAAGGAATTGGGGTTGGATACCATTGCCGAGGGTGTCGAAACCCAGTCCCAGTTGGCTTTTCTCAAATACCATGGCTGCAACCTGGCCCAGGGATACCTGCTGGCCAGGCCCATGCCCATAGAAGATCTGCTTATCGATTTGCAGACTAGTGTGCTGAGTCAGAAGTTCGCATGATTTCAGCGGGGCGGAAACAGTCATGGGCAAGGCGCGCGAGTGCAGGACTGGCCTGAGCCAATTCAAACGAGCGCAACACCGCCCATGACTGTTTCCGCCCCGCCCGCAGGGAGTGCACCCAAGGCGCTACTGCGGCGTTTCGATTCTTGGAAAGGGCTTGCCATTCCCTGCGAATCGCGCCTTGCATTAGCGCCTTGGGTGCACTCTGAAGCCATG
>JAHEHQ010000402.1 GCA_024644505.1 Gammaproteobacteria bacterium | reverse complement strand
CGGTGCAGTCGGCGTGGAGTTTCAGCTGAATGAGCGGATCGGCGCGGGTCTTGCCCAGGTTTACCGCGGCTATGGGGATCTTCCGCTCCGCCGCGGTCCGGCAATAGCGGTATCCCGAAAACACCATCAGGGAGGAGCCAACCACAAGCATCCCACCGGATTCCTTCAGTTTTTCCATGGATCGGTTAACCCGGTCCTTCGGGACTGCTTCACCGAAGAACACCACAGCCGGCTTGAGTATACCCTTGCAACCGGGACATGACGGAATAACGAAATTGTCGGCAGCTTCGGGCTCTAGATGGGCGTCACCATCCGGTGCCGGCCTCGAAACGGCTTGTGAAATATGGGAATTGAGGGTGTGAAGTCGCTGCTGAAAATCAGATCGCCGGGACCTTTGGCCACAATCCATACAGATTACCGAATCCAGGCGGCCATGAAGGTCGGTCACCCGCCGGCTGCCGGCCTGCCGATGCAGCCCGTCCACATTCTGGGTGACCAGCTGATGAATGAACCCGGCGTCTTCCAATGAGGCCAACGCCCAGTGAACCCCATTGGGGCGGGCCCGGGAGAACGCAGGCCAGCCTGCCATGCTTCTCGCCCAGTATCTTCGTCTGACCGCCGGTTTTTTCATGAAATCCTGAAAAAGTACCGGCTGGCTGTGTTTCCACCTGCCTTCCCGGTCCCGATAGTCGGGAATGCCCGAAGCCGTGCTGCAGCCCGCACCTGTGAGCACGAACAGCGGCTGGTGGCGGACGGCGAACGCCGCCAGCTCCTGAATCTGTTCGCCGATTGGGATATCCGGTGTCGGCCGCATGTCAGTCTGTCATCCTGTTTGTGGTGATTCTGGTTAGAGACTAGGCTAGTGTGCTCCAGTGACACCGGGAAGATCCACTGGTTCCGAACGATAAAGAATCACAGAAGCTCAAAAAAGAGAACGCATCATGCGCTTCATCCACACGGCCGACTGGCACATCGGCCGCTTGTTTCACAACCTGTCCTTGCTGGACGATCAGGCCCATGTCCTGGACCAGCTCATGGATATCCTCACGGATACCCGCGCCGAGGCCCTGATTGTGGCGGGTGATATCTATGACAGGGCAGTCCCACCGGCGGATGCGGTGCGGCTGCTGGATGAAGTGATAGCACGGATTACCCGGGATTGCAGAGTGCCGGTGATCATGATCGCGGGAAATCACGACAGCCCGGAGCGTCTGGGATTCGGTTCCGGTCTGCTGGCGGAGCAGGGGTTTCATGTGCGGGGCCCGCTGGAGCCCGATCGTGCTCCGGTCAGGCTGGGCGACGCCTGGGGCGCGGTGAATTTCTACCCCATACCCTATGCTGAACCGGCGGTGGTCCGATCCCGCCTGGGTGAGGGCGATGTGCACAACCACGATGCCGCGATGGCAGCGCTGGTTGGCAGGATTCAGGGTAAAAGTTTCGCGGGTCGCAATGTGGCGGTTGCGCACAGTTTTCTGACCGGAGGCGAGACCAGCGATTCGGAGCGGCCATTGACCGTGGGAGGAACGGGCAACGTATCGATAGACCGCTTCAGAGGCTTCGACTACGTGGCGCTGGGGCACCTGCACCGGCCCCAGGAAATTTCCAGCGGGGTGCGCTATTCCGGCTCTCTGCTCAAGTATTCCTTCTCCGAGGTCGGGCATGAAAAATCGGTGACGCTGGTGGAGATGGGTGCTGCCGGATGTTGCACAACGGAGCTTCTCCCCCTGACCCCCAGACGGGATATGCGCATTGTCGAGGGCGCGTTCGAGACCCTGCTGCAGGGGCCGGTTGTCGGCGAGTCCCGGGAAGATTATCTGCTGGTGCGGTTGTCGGACAAGAAAGCCATCCTGGATCCCATGGGCAGACTCCGGCAGGTCTACCCAAATGTGTTGCACCTGGAGCGGCCCGGATTGCTGGAGTCCGGGGAACTGGAAGAGATGGGACAACAACGGCTGCGTCAGAGCGAACGCCAGCTGTTCGGTAGCTTTTTCGAACAGATGACGGGGGACGAACCCAGCACAGAACAGGAACGGGTGTTCGACGAAGTGGTGGATTCGCTGCACCGCAAGGAGAGGGAGGCAGTCCCGTGAGGCCCCTGGAACTTCAGCTGCAGGCCTTCGGTCCGTTCGCCGGGCGGCAGTCCCTGAATTTCGGGGAGTTGGGCCACAATCCCCTGTTTCTCATCTGTGGTCCCACCGGTGCGGGCAAAACCAGTCTGCTCGATGCCATCTGCTTCGCACTCTACGGAGATACCTCGGGCGACGAGCGGGACAGCAGACAAATGCGCAGTGACCACGCGGGGGCTGATGTGCTGACCGAAGTGATATTCGATTTCTCCCTCGGAGAACGGCGGTTTCGGGTGCACAGGATTCCCGAGCAGGAACGGGCAAAGCGCCGCGGCGCAGGCACAACGATAGAGAAGCAGGATGCCACGCTGTGGGAACGAACGGGGGCCGCAGATCGGGAAGAGGGTGAGGTGCTGGCCACCGGCTGGTCCGGGGTGACCAGTGCCGTTGAGGAACTCATCGGATTCAGGAGCAGCCAGTTCCGACAGGTGATCATGTTGCCCCAGGGCCGGTTCAGGGAGCTTCTGCTGGCCGGTTCGAGGGACCGGGAAGAGATTCTTGAAACCCTGTTTCAGACGGAGATCTACAGCAGGATTCAGGAAGCCCTCAAGCAGCGGGAATTGATCCTGACAAGGCAGGTAAAGGAGCTGCGCCAGAAACGCGAGACCCTGCTGGAGCAGGCAGAGACAGCGGTCGAGGCAGCGCTTGTCGACAGGGTCGATATGCTCCGCGCTCAGATCGACCGGCGGGACCGGGAAGTGGAGGAACTCCGTAATCTGGAAAAGCAGGCAGCCGGGATACTGCACCAGGGTATGACGGTCGAGGAGCGGTTTGTTGCCTTGAACAGGGCAGGGATTGCTTTAAAGGAACTGGAAATCGGCACCTCTGGAATCGATCTGATGAGGGCGGAACTCGCCGATGCCGGCCGCGCCGATTCCCTGGTGGATATTTTCAGGCAACTTGATAACAGCGAGACGCACTACCG
>JAHEHQ010000076.1 GCA_024644505.1 Gammaproteobacteria bacterium | reverse complement strand
TGCCGGACCTTCCCGAGATAGCGGAGTATTTCCGCTTCCAGGATGTCCACCTCGTCGTCGCGGCGGGCGATGTCCGCCAGCTTGTCCTTGTCCCGATCCTGGAATGCCGGTCTGATGTCATGAAGCATCCTCAGGGTAATGTCGCCCACGCGCCCCAGTTCCAGGCGTACGTTCTGCATTGCCACCGAAGGCGCCGCGAGGGCGGCCTCGTCCAGAAATTCGGGCTCGATGATGACACCCTCCTTGGGAGGACGGTCTTTCACCAGCCACTCCGCCATGCGGGCAAACCAGCCTGTAAAGCCGATGAACAACAGCGTGTTGATGACATTGAAGAAGGTGTTGGCGTTGGCGATCTGGCGGGGCACCTCCGCAGCCGCCCTGGCCGAACCCTGAAGATCCGGGCTGGCGGGTGACATCCACACGGAAATATCCACCAGCAGCCAGATCAGGGGCAGCCACAGGAGGACACCCAGAACGTTGAAAGCCACGTGCACCACAGATGCCCGGACCGCCTCCTCGGACTTGGCGCTGAGGATACCCATGAGTGCCGTGGTTACCGCTGTACCGATGTTTGCCCCAAGCGCCAGGGCGATACCGGCCGGCAGGGCCAGCAGCCCCTCGCTGGCCATGGCGATGGCGATACCCACGGTGGCGGCTGAAGACTGTACGATGGCGGTGAAGACCGCTCCCGCCAGAATGCCCGCGGCCGGATTCTCAAGGCCTTTCAGGATGTCCAGGAAAGGCTCGTAGCTGCGCAGTGGCGTCATGGCCCCGCTCATCAGGCCCATGCCGTAGAATACCAGGCCGATACCCATGATCATCATGCCGTAGTGCTTCACTTTCTCCCGCTTGGCGCTGAACATCATGAAAAAGCCGATGGCGACCGGGCCGAGCGAGTATGCAGAGAGGTTGAATGCCAGCAGCTGGGCCGTCACGGTGCTGCCGATGTTGGCACCCATGATCACACCGACAGACTGGGCAAGGGTCATCATGCCGCCGCTGATAAAGCCTACGACCAGAAGCGTGGTTACCGTGGAGGAGTTGAGAATGCCGGTGACGAAGGCACCGGTAATTGCCCCCATGAAACGGTTTGTGGTGAGTTTGCCCAGCACCGTTTTCATGGCTTCGCCCGCAGCCATCTTCATGCCCTCGGACAACAGTTGCAGGCCACCGAGAAACAGAGCCAGCCCACCAGACAGACCGAGTGTGAGCTGGAGCCAGTCCGGGGACTCTGCTACCGCCTTTCCTTCCTCGGCGAGAGCGAACAAACCGATTGCCAGCAAGGCAACAGCGAGTAATGTCCTGACCAGAAAGGAACCTGATAGCGTATACGATCCGCACAGAGGCTGAGATGATATCATTTGCAATCCCCAGTTTACTGATTGATGACAGGGAGTCGGAAAGCACCGTTTCGGTGCGGAAAATTCGAGCTACAATACCTTTGCTTCGGATGTGTTACAAGCTAACCCCGTATTGTGAAAGGTATTCTGGGCCGATGACGAAGACTGTCCAGGTATCCGGAAAATCTTGCGAGAACTTGTTATGAGTGAGGAACAGGCACCGATTACCGACCTCCCGTCGCAGTCCGTGTTGACGGTTGCCCATATCGTATATGCCCTGCACGCGATTGCGATCATTCTTGGTATCTCCGGCGCGCCCACCATCATCGGCAGTTTCATAGGGAGCCTTCCTTCGATCCTGGCGGTCATCCTGAATTACGTGCAGCGCGGAGAGGCCCGTGACACCTGGGCTGAGTCACACTATCGCTGGCAGATTCGCACCTTCTGGTATGCACTGCTGTGGTTTCTCATGGCCTGGATTCTGATCCTGACCATGATCGGTATACCTTTCGGCATGGGGCTTTTGGCCCTGTTGACGGTGTGGCTGATCTATCGGATCTTGCGCGGATGGCTGAGGCTGGGCAAACGTCAGCCAATGTATGCGTAATCAGCACCCCACGCCGGAAATCGGGCCGGTGAAGGATCCCGAGACCCTGGTTTCCGCGCGAAATCTGGTGAAGACTTTCGGCAGCTACCGTGCGGTGGACGATATCGATTTCGATATACCCCGGGGTAGTTGCTTTGGATTTCTCGGTCCCAATGGCGCGGGGAAGACCACGACCCTTAAGATGCTCCTCGGTCTGTCTCCCCAGATGTCCGGGTCCCTTCTGGTTTACGGCCTGCGGATTCCCGATCAGGCGAGGCGGGTCAGGGCACGCACCGGGGTGGTTCCGCAGGCCGACAATCTGGATCCCGATTTCACGGTAATGGAGAATCTGAGGACCTATGCCACCTATTTCGGCCTGAATCCTTCCGCCATCTCAGATCGGCTGGAGAGGCTCCTGCGGTTTGCGGCCCTGGAGAAGCGGCGGGACGCCAGGACAGATACCCTTTCCGGCGGCATGAAGCGCCGGCTTATCATTGCCAGGGCCCTGATCAATGAACCGGAGATGGTTGTCCTCGATGAACCCACCACCGGGCTCGATCCTCAGGCGAGGCATATCATCTGGTCGAGGTTGAATGAACTCAAGGAGCAGGGTACAACCCTGATTCTGACGACGCATTACATGGAGGAGGCGGAACGGCTTTGCGACGAACTGGTGATTATGGATCGAGGCCGGATACTGGATCAGGGATCGCCGGTTGCACTGATTCACCGTCATGTCGAGCCGGAAGTGATCGAACTCAGGGGGGGAAAGACCAAGGGTCACGCGGATGCCGCCACCAGGCATGGCTGCCGGGTGGAGCAACTGGGCTCGAGTCTTTACTGCTATACCGCCGATTCCGGATCCTTTATCGATGAACTCAGGAAAGTCCAGGGCCTTACCTTCATGCATCGCCCCACCGGGCTCGAAGATGTATTCCTGAAATTGACCGGTCGGGACCTGAGGGACTGAACAGTTGAACCTCTGGCGCCTGCCGACGATCCGGATCGATGCCTTTGCCGTATGGCGAAGGAACATACGGGTCTGGAAAAAACTCATCGGCCCCGCCATCCTGATGAATTTTGGCGAGCCCATACTTTATCTCCTCGGACTTGGATTCGGGCTGGGTCACTTTGTGGGGGAAATGGGCGGCATGCCCTATCTGGCCTTTCTGGCATCGGGCATTATCGCGTCTTCCGCCATGACCACCGCCACGTTCGAGGGAATGTACTCGGTGTACACACGGATGGATCCACAGCGTACTTATGAAGCCATGATGGCCACTCCGCTTGAGGTGGATGATATCCTGGCCGGGGAGATGATCTGGTGCGGTACCAAGAGTCTGTTCAGTGGTATCGCGATACTGGCTGTGGCGTCGCTGCTGGGCGTGGTGGACGGGTGGCAGGCGCTGTGGGTATTGCCGGTGGTGTTTCTGATCGGTCTCTGTTTTGCCGGAATGGCCATGGTGATGAGCGCCTTTGCAACCAACTATGATTTCTTCAACTATTATTTCGTCCTGGCGATCACCCCGATGTTTATACTCAGCGGTGTCTTTTATCCCGTGGAGAGCCTGCCTGCACTGGCACAGGGAGCGGTGCAGCTGCTGCCGTTGACTCATGCCGTGGCCATGACGAGGCCGCTGGTCGCCGGCGGTGAGTTGACAATGCCCCTGCTGCACATCGGGGTGCTCTTGTTCTACGGGGCGCTGGGTTTCTATACATCCGTGGTTCTGGTCAGAAGGCGCCTTCTGGTATGAACGACCCGGTCATTAACAGGCGTGTTGCCGAGGCAGCTGCTCTCAGAGGTTTTTTCCAGGATCAGTGGGAGCATCTCAGACTGTTGGCATCGGATTGGCGGGACAAGAGGGCCAGAGTTGGGGAGGAAGCCCAAAGAATCACCAGTGCGGTTGAATCCATTGTCGAGGCTACCGACAGTAGAATGAGGGGTGTGGGCGATTATCGGGAACGTCTTCGAAGCAGCGCTCACAAAATTCTGGATCACATCCAGGGACTGGTGATGGCGATGCCCCCTGCTGTCCTTGTAGACAGGGCTGCCGTCGTCAAAGACCCGTTGGTCAGCAGGTTGTTCGGAGACAGACAGCGTGTGCGGGAGGTTTTCTGTGAAGACCCGGCTGTACAGGGGTATTTCCATTCACAGGATCACGCGGACAAGGAACAGGTATTTGCACTGTTGTTCCTGCTCCGCCACGACAAAAACATTCTCGGGCCGGAGATGAGGGGGGAGGTGATCGTCAAGGAAGTGCAGCAGACCTCGGTTGCTTTCCATGGACATCGATTGCAGGCCGCCGGTCCCGATGAAGACTGGGTGCGATCCGCCATGAAGAGAATACTCTTCGATAATGTGATAACACATATCAAGCATCAGATTACCGGGCTTCGGCACAGTCAGTCGAAGGAAGAGAAGAGAATGGGCTTACTCCATCCTGAGCGGAACATGGACAACCCGGCTGTCTATATAGACATGCTCGCCGAACAGTTGGGCGTTCCCGGAAAACTTATCCGGTTGCAGGATAGAATGTTGCGTATTGACAGAATGGGTATCAAACTACCTCTGGACTCGAAGGCATCATCTGATCTCCTCCGTCTCTATGAACTGGAGATCGGAGAAGATCATTCGAGGGTCGCTGCCATCGTACGCTATCCCCGCAGCGAGTTTCTCGCTTCCGTAAATCAGGCTTCCGGGTAGATCAAAGTGAACACTGCCAGGCTACCAACCGTTGAAGTGATTCAGGGCCCCGTTTCTCAGGAAACCGGTAGACCACCCTATTGGCGCCGGTGGAAGGTCTTTCTCGGAGTGCTTTTGATCAGTACTCTCGTCGGTTTGATAATCGTTTACGGGCGGGATCCGCTGTATCGGGCATCGGTGTCAGTATTGACGGTAAAACCGAAGGCTGTGGATGCCCGTAGTGAGGCCGCAGATATCGAACATGTGGCTATTCAAGGTCGCCTTTTACTTGGCGAGGAATTACTGGGGCGTTTGGTTCTCGTTTTGAGGTCTGCAGGTTACGCAGAGGTTGCAGACAGGGAAACGCTTCGTGTCATGTTGACCGCAGTGCCGATTCCGGAGACCAATTTACTGGAGTTGCGCTCAGAGGGCGATGATCCTGAATTGCTCCAGCAGGTAGCCAATAAATGGGCGGAAACCTACGAAAAATTTCGAGTGGAAGAAATACAGGCGGCAACAGGCCGGTCAACCGCAGAACTACAGGAACAGCAGGAGCAGCTGCAGATCAAAATCGATACCGCACGCGGCGAACTGCAGGCATTCAGGGCAGCCAATGACATTGTCAGCCTGGAGCGTGGCGAAAATCGTAATCTTTCGCGACTCAAGGGTTTGAATGATTCGCTGAACAAAGCTCGTGAAAGGCTGGTGGAGGCCCAGGCAAAGTATGCGGCGATCCAAGAGGCCGTGGCAAAAGGTGAGACCGTCGTACCCCGGGAATACAAGGCGGAGCTGGCAAAGAAGCAACTCGAAGTCGAGCGGATGAGGGACCGGATCACGGAGCTTAACTTGAGGTATACGCAACGCTACATTGACCGTGACCCCGACCTCAAGGTACTGCCTGACGAACTGCGGGATATGGAGCGGGATCTGGAACGGGCCATTCTACTGGGACAGCGCACCATGATCGACGAGGGGCGGCAGGAGGTTGAGGCCGCAAAGGCAACAGTTGATTCATTAGAGACGGAACTGGCCGATCACCAGAATAAGGTTCAGGTATTTACCGACAGGTTCAAGGAGTTCAAGTCAATGGAGGAACGACTTGCAAGGCTGGAGAATCTGCACAGCGATATTGGCGAGCGTCTGGCCAGGATACAGGTGCAAAACATGAAAAAGTATCCACCGATCCAGGTGGTCGAGTGGGCCAGCATACCCACACGGCCGATTCATCCCGATTACGAACGGGATCTCATGATTGCCCTCGGTGTGGCTTTGACCCTCGCACTGTTTTCCACCTGGTTGCTCGAGTACCTGGCCGGATTGTCTCGAGTACCGGAAAATCATTCTGTTGGAATGCGTGTCTATCTGAACAATACGGAGCAGCAGCTTGGAGCGGCATCTGCGCCCGATGTTTTGGATCATGGCCCGCGGACAGATCTTGGTCTGGCACATCATCCTGATCCTTCGCAACCTGCAGCTAAACACGAGATATCCGGATCTGCCGATTCACTTTCCGAATTGACCGTGGCAGAGATCCGTGTGTTACTGGCGTCGGTAGATCCGGTCACGGCCGGATACTGTGCGTTATTGCTTTCCGGTATATCACCCCAGGAGTTGTCGCTTGTTGATTCAGATTGCATTGATCAGGATGCGGGGGTCATCTCCGTGCCTGGCAGATATTCGCGAAACATCGAAGTGGGTCGTGGGGCGTGGCGATTTGTACATGGCCTGTCGAAGAATCCTGCTGCGCATCCAATGGATCACCTGATAGCGGCATTGGATGCAAACCTGGCGGTAACTGCGGCAGATCTGGGAATGGAAAACCCCGTTAGGGTGGGTACGATTTCTGTTTGGTACAGCTACGTCACTTATCTGGTGCGCCAGGGTGTGCGTTTGACCGAGCTATCGAAACGAGTGGGGCCTTTATCGCATGAGATGAAATTGATTTTGGCGAATTTCTCCCCCCAAGGTGTGAATCGACCGCTTGCAGAGGTGGATTCTGTACACCCTGCCATGCAGGAATAGGAAAAACACGTTAGATACAGCCGGGGCTTGCGGTCAGGTGGGATTGGGAGGCTGGCGGCTCGGGTCTTTCCAATGGAACCTCTATGACGCCGTCCCGTACAAACCCGGACGGGGTTCCAAGTTCATCGTAGCGAACACATCGCTCGTCCTTGAACTGAAAGTCACCGATATAACGGTGAGTGATCTTTCGCTTCAGGTTCTCCGTGTAGGGCAGTCCGAGAAAATGGCTTATGAATCCTCTGATCACCCCTGCATGAACAACGATCAGGATAGTCTGGCCCTGGCGCTTATGGGTCAGTGACTCAAAGAACTCGACGCTGCGTGACTGCATCTGTCTGAAGCTTTCGCCACCCGGATACACAAAATCCGGATCCTTCTTGTGCTCGGGAATATTTTTTTCTACCCAGGTCTTGCTTTTTCGGTAGAGGGTGCCGTAGTTGATTTCGTTCAGGGCAATCGTGTCATGGACCAGGCGGATACCCCGTTTGCGGGCATAGAACATCCCGGTCTGCCGGGCCCGTTCCAGGAAGCTGGTATAAACGGCGGAGAACTTGATATTTTGCTCATCCAATATCGAGTTTACATAGATCAGATCCGCCTCCCATCCCTTGACGGGCGGCGCGTCACCCCAGCCCATGATCAGCCCCGATGCGTTGATGAGGGTCTTGTAGTGTCTGACTACGATGGCTCGCATGCTTTTATGGGACCTGTCGATGGGAATGTGCCCAGAGGAGAGCATAACCCGATGGTTTGCCTTTACTCAACAAAAAAGCCCCCGGACTCCCTGGAAGAACCCGAAAAAAAATTGAGGTTATTTCGGGCCATGCTCTTTCTGATAGTGTTCCGCATACCAGGATGGCTCCGAAAAGTCCGCATCATAGATAAAACCGGCAACGGCAACCCGGTCTTCCGGCGTCAGCACAACGGGAGGCATCAGATTGAATCGTCTGAGTGCCCCCGGCATCAGGCTCTTTTCCGGGTCCTGTTTCTCCAACCATGATGAGAGGCGCCTGATGAAACCATCTCTGTCGGGGTGTGCCTGGAGGTAATGATTTTTAACACCGAAGATGGGTGGGGCAACCATGTTTGGACCCCGGTCGAGTTTATGGCAGGCGAAACACACCGTCGTAAATATCTCCTTTCCTCTGTTCTTTTCCTCTGCGGATACCGGAAGAGCCAAGATAATAAACAGGGCAATCAAAACATATTTCATAATCTGTCACTTCTCTTATTTATCTCATCAAAGTTGGGTTTTGAGCGGATCTCAATTTCGGGCGAATTATGCTATTAAAAATGAGACCGATCTACTTTTCCATTGTTCAGCGTTCCACTGGGTTTTAGAAACCTCTGATCAATTCATGGTCGTCGCCTATGAGCCCAAAATCACCAACGGCTGCGTTGCAAATCTTGGCAGTAGTCTGGTTATTATCTGCGATTTACGCCTTGCCCTTGACGATTATTCCCAGGGCGTCGATGAACGCAGCCGCGGATATGATCGCCGTCCCTTGCTGGTCGTCGTGAAACACTGGGACGTCTAACCGCTCCTTGAGTCGTCGCTCGATCTCGAAACACTCGGGTGCACGGATGTCCCCGAGATTGATCCCGCCGAACGTGGGCTCCAGGGCGGCCGCGATGTCGATGAACTTGTCCGGGTCCAGCTTGTTCACTTCGATATCTAAGATATCGATTAGACTTATATGCACATTAATATTGCTGATGGTAGGCGGGTCAGCACCCATTGCCTGAAACATCATGTCCGGTTTGGTGTAATGATAATTGAATCGGTAGAATGCCGACGATTATCCGGTAAACGCTGCGAATAATTGGAATCCCCCTCCTAAGGCCATGAATCTTACGATTGAAAACGGAATATTGAGTATTGAGCCCTTCCTGACGGTGACCCTGGGTATCCTGGTTCTTTTCATCGGCAAGCGTCTGAACGATGCCGTAAATGTACTCAGGAACTTCAGTATTCCCGAACCCGTGACGGGGGGGCTGCTGTTTTCCATACTTTTCGGGATCGTCTATGCCGTTTCCGGGGTTGCCGTGGAGTTCGATCTCGCCGCCCGTGACGTGCTGCTGGTCTATTTCTTTACCACCATCGGTATCAATGCGAGCCTCAAGGATCTCCTTTCTGGCGGTATGCCTCTGGTGATCCTGCTGGTGATCACCATCGGTTATATGGTTGTGCAGAATTTCACCGGCATCTCGGTAGCCATGTTGTTCGATCTGCCTTCCCAGGTGGGGCTCCTTGGAGGGACGGTCTCCCTGATCGGCGGTCATGGAACCGCCATCGCCTGGGCACCGAGGATTGCCGAGGATTACGGCATCGCCAACGCCATGGAGATCGGCATCGCCTCGGCTACATTCGGCTTGATCCTGGCAAGTCTGATGGGTGGCCCCATCGCCAGATTCCTGATCAACCGACACGATCTGAAACCGGCCAGGGTGGAACCGCAGGACGTGGGCATCTCGGAGACAAAGCAGGATCAGGGTATCGGGTATCTCGATTTTCTCGACGCCATCCTTGCCATTCATATGAGTATTATCATAGGGGTCCTGCTGAACGAGGGCATCGAGGAGCTGGGACTGCAGCTCCCGCTTTTCGTCACCTGCCTGTTCGCGGGTATCCTTCTGACCAACCTGATTCCCAAGAACGCAAAGCGCATTACCGGGACCCATTGGCCGAGCCGCAAGCCCGCCATGGCGCTGATCGCCAATATTGCGCTGGGTACCTTCCTCGCCATGTCGCTCATGAGCATGCAGCTTTGGACCCTGGTCGATCTTGCGGGTCCCATCTTTACGATGCTCGGTGCCCAGTTTCTGATCGCCGTTGCGGTCAACATCTTCATCGTCTTTCCCGCCATGGGACGCAACTATGATGCCGCTGTGGTCTGTTCGGGATTCGGTGGCATCTCCCTGGGATCCACGCCCACTGCGATGGCCAACATGTCCGCCGTCGCCAACCACTATGGCGCATCGCATCTCGCCTTTATCATCGTCCCGCTGGTGTGTGCCTTCTTCATAGATCTGGTCAATGCGCTGTTGATACCTTTCTTCCTCACCAGTTTTTAGATCTCGGATATCGGTGTCGAATTTGTACCGCCTGAATAAGTGGCAGTGAAAAGGGTTGGTGCACATGTCAGCATAGCGGGGGGCGTGGAGAAAGCCCCTCTGAACGCTGCCCGTATCGGCGCGAGGGCGTTTGGCATGTTCACGAAGAATCAGCGCCGGTGGACGGCCAGGGCCCTGGCCGTCCACC
>JAHEHQ010000401.1 GCA_024644505.1 Gammaproteobacteria bacterium | reverse complement strand
GCCTGAGGCCCTGTCATAATGGACTGATACCATGATGACAGAAGTAAACAGTGCAGAGCCTGTCCCAACCCACCCGCTTTGTGTGGACCTGGACGGCACCCTGGTGCGCACCGATCTCCTCATTGAGTCGGTTGTCGGCCTGCTCAAGGATAATCCTCTCAACCTGTTTCGGCTTCCGGGCTGGCTGCTCAGGGGAAAAGCCCATTTAAAGCAGCAGATCGCGGACCGGGTGGAACTGGATGTTTCCCTGCTCCCCTATAACGAGCCGCTGTTGACATATCTCGAAGAGCAGAAGTCCCGGGGCAGAACCCTGGTCCTGGCCACGGCCACAAACGTCAAGTACGCCTCCCAGATCTCCATGCACCTGGGTTTGTTCAAGGAAGTGCTCGCGAGCGACGCCCAGACCAACCTTTCCGGCAACATAAAGCGCCACCATCTTGTGCGGGCTTTCGGAGAAAAGGGGTTCGATTATGCGGGCAATGCCGATATCGACGTGGCGATCTGGATCCACGCCCGTCAGGCCATTCTCGTCGACGCCACGCGGGGCGTCAGACGCCGGGCCAAGGACATCACCGAGATAAACCGGGAATTCGACAGCCGGGGTTCCGGGTTCTTTCAGTACTTGCGGGCCATGCGCCCTCACCAGTGGCTGAAAAACCTGCTGATCTTCGTGCCGCTGATCATGGCCCACCAGGTACAGCAACCGCAACTCTTAGTGCAGGCGGGCCTTGCTTTCCTGGCGTTCGGGCTGTGCGCCTCGAGCGTCTACCTGCTCAACGACCTGCTGGATCTTACGGACGACCGCCAGCACCGGACCAAGCGGCACCGACCCCTTGCCGCCGGCACCCTGCCGATCTTGCACGGGGTCCTGATGATCCCCGTACTGCTGTTCCTGGCCTTTTGTATCGCGCTGTTCCTGCCCGTCGAGTTCATTTGGGTGCTGGCTTCTTACTATGGGGTGACCCTTGCCTACTCACTGAGGCTCAAACAGTCACCCCTGACCGATGTACTGGTGCTCGCCGGACTCTACACCCTGCGAATCATTGCGGGCGCCGCAGCCGTCTCCACCGCCCCCTCTTTCTGGCTCCTGGCATTCTCCATGTTCCTGTTCTTCAGCCTGGCACTGGTGAAGCGTTTCGCGGAACTGCTGGGCCTTACCAGGGAACGGCAGGAAGGCATCGTTGCGGCCCGGGGATACCGGGTGGAAGACCTGGAAGGGCTTGCACAGTCGGGAATCGCCAGCGGCTATCTGTCGGTGCTCGTACTGGCGCTCTACATCAACAGTGACCAGGTAAAGGCCCTGTATACCCACCCTGAGTTCATCTGGCTGCTCTGCCCCCTGCTGCTTTACTGGATTGGCCGTGTCTGGCTGTTGGCGCGCAGGGGCCAGATGCAGGAAGACCCCGTGATTTTTGCCATTCAGGACAGGCGCAGCCTGCTGATCGCCTGCAGCGGCTTCCTGATTCTCTGGCTTGCCACATGAGCGGCAACACCCGGACTTCCCACCTTTATCAGTCGTGGGGGCGCTATCCTGAAACGGCTCAGACGGCGGTTCCGGTCCGCTGGCGCCACGAGAGACTGCCCCTCGAAGGGATCCAGGACAAAACGGTACTCCCCTACGGCAACGGCCGCAGCTATGGAGACAGCTGCCTGAACGACGGCGGCGTGCTCATGGACGCCCGCCCCCTGAACCGGTTCATCGCCTTCGACGAAGACAGCGGCATCCTCAGGTGCGAGGCCGGAGTGCTCCTGTCGGAGATCCTGAAACTGTTCCTACCCAGGGGGTGGTTTCTTCCGGTGACGCCGGGCACCCGATTCGTAACGGTAGGCGGTGCCATCGCCAACGATGTGCATGGAAAGAATCATCATCGTGCGGGAACCTTCGGCTGCCATGTGCCCTGCTTCGAACTGCTGCGATCGGACGGTACGCGCCTGCTTTGCTCCGAGTCGGAAAACCCGGACTGGTATCGGGCCACGATAGGCGGGCTGGGCCTTACGGGACTGATCACCTGGGCCGGGATACGGCTGCAGCCCGTCGCCGGCCCCTGGATCCACCAGGAGACCATCCGATATGAAAACCTGGGAGAATTCTTTGAACTCTCCGCGGATTCCGACGGCAGCTTCGAATACACCGTGGCCTGGGTCGACTGCCTGGCACGCGGATCGCGGCTGGGGCGGGGCATCTTCATGCGGGGCAACAGCAGTGAGGAGCCTGAAAGGGGTTCCGTTCGATCACCGGGACTCGGACTGACGGTTCCCCTGGACCCGCCCTTCTCCCTTGTCACCCCTTATACCCTGAAGGCGTTCAATACCCTCTACTACAACAAACAAAGGCAACGCCGGCGAATGGACAGGGTTCACTTCGAGCCTTTTTTCTACCCGCTGGACAAGATCCTTCACTGGAACAGGATCTACGGCCCAAGAGGTTTCCTTCAGTATCAATGCGTGATCCCCGAAGAAAACGGCCGCGATGCGATTCGTGAGGTTCTGGCCCGCATCTCCCAATCTGAGACGGGGTCCTTTCTTGCGGTACTCAAGATGTTCGGTGACAAGGCCTCGCCGGGTCTGCTCTCGTTCCCGAGACCGGGCCCCACCCTGGCCCTGGACTTTCCCAACCGTGGCTCGAAAACGCTCGAGCTGCTGGACCGGCTCGACGAGGTGATCAGGGAAGCGGGCGGCGCGGTCTATCCCGCAAAGGACGCAAGGATGAGCTCCGACAGTTTCCGGCGTTATTTCCCGGATTATGTGAGATTGGCGCAATACCGGGATCCCCGATTCTCTTCCAGCTTCTGGCGACGCGTTACGCGGGAGTAATACATGATTAAAACAATGATCATCGGCGCCACCTCGGCAATCGCCCATGCCACCGCCCGTCTATGGGCATCGGAGGACAACGCCCTGTACCTGGTCGCCAGAGACCCGGACAAGCTGGAGGCCATTGTCCAGGACCTCGAGACTAGGGGTGCGGGTCAACTGGAAACACGGGTCATGGATATGCTGGAGCAGCAACAGCATCAGGCGCTTGTGGAGGATGCGGTCGAGCGGCTTGGGGGGCTCGA
>JAHEHQ010000400.1 GCA_024644505.1 Gammaproteobacteria bacterium | reverse complement strand
GGCCTGCCAGTCCGGAATCCACTTTTCCGGCTCCTGTTCTATTCCCAGCTGCAGCTCACTTTTCGTCATGGCCAGATACACCGGTCGCCCCAGATAGAACGGGAGTGATCTATGAAACACACCCAGGTTGTATACAGGGGCGCCCTCGCTTGTGTAGGGGCGTATTGCCTCCACCAGGGACCGGCTGGAACGGGACTCCCCCAGAACCTGAAAACCCCAGTTGATGACCTGAAACGTCATCAGGGCAGAGAAGGCCATGACGGTGATACGCCAATGAATGGCCAATCCGTGCCGGCGCATGATCAGGAATCCCGCCAGCGACACCAGGGCTGCAACCAGCAACCAGGGGCGGAACTGCTGCAACAACTCAGCGGGTGTGCGTTCGGACGCAGCCAGATCCACCAGCGGCACGGCGATCAGCAGGATTGCACCGGTTGTCAGCATGGCCCAGGAATCGAAGTGTGGTGATGGGCGATCCGCCATTTTTCGGCCAGCCAGCAGGGCTATCGCGGGAAACATGGGCAGGATGTAGCCGGCCAGCTTGGAACTGCCCAGAGAGAAAAAGAACAGAACGAACAGTGCATAAGTCCAAAGAAACCGCACCGGATCAAAATCTTTTGAGGGTCCCGGTCGGAGACTGAATCCAGGCTTTACCAGGGCGGCGACCCCCCGGTTGATCCAGGGTGACATCCCGGCCAACAGAATGGGCAGGAAATACCAGGCCGGCTGATCCCTCCTGTGTACGGTAGATGTATAGCGGTCGAAGTGTTCGTGGATAAAGAAAAACGCCGCAAACTCCGGATTTGCCAGACTCACTGCAATGAACCAGGGTGCTGTGATCCCCAGGAACAACAGTATGCCCTTGCCCAGATGCAGATGCCGCCACAGTGCCCAGTCTCGCTGCCAGAGGCTGTAGATCAGCACCACGCCGCCGGGAAGCACGATGCCGATCAAGCCTTTTGTCAGGGTTGCGAGGGCGAGCATGGCCCATCCCACCAGCATCCAGTTACGCACCCGAACGGGATCCTGCCGTCCGGTCTGGGCGATCAGCAACGAGCCGACCCCCCCCGCCAGGAAAACACCCACTGTCATGTCCAGCGTGATGTGATGACCCAGGATGTAATACATAAGGCTGCTCGACAGTATCAAGAAGCCATAGAGGCCGGCCTCAAACCCCCAGAGGCGGCCCCCGACGTACATCACCCACAGCGCTCCGAGAAAGGAGATCAGGGCCACCCACAGGCGCGCAGTTGCGTTGTTTTCGCCGAATATCGCGAAGCCTGCCGCCGTCATCCAGTACTGAAGGGCCGGCTTTTCGAAGTATTTGAAACCGTTCAGTCTGGGGGTGATCCAGTCACCCGATTCCACCATCTCGCGGGGTATTTCGGCGTAGCGCCCTTCGTCCGGCCCCATCAGATCCCGGTAACCCAGCATGACGAACCACACCAGGGCGATCAATACGACGATTAACCACCGATGTGCGGTAGGGATCTGACTTTCCTGTTTGGGGTTCAAGATCTTTACTTTAATATGTAGGGCGGGAAGGGAGTGTTTTGCGGTTCAGTGCGAGCGCTTCACAATGTAGCCGGCCAGCCAGCGAAGGGGATCGGCCTTTTCGTCCAGGTTTTCCAGGCTCGCGGTGGCTTGGTCACACAGGCGCCGGGCCATCCTGCGCGCCTCATCCAGGCCCAGCAGAGAGGTATAAGTGGGTTTCTGGCTGGCCTGATCCTTACCCCCTGTCTTGCCCAGGGTCTCGGTATTCCCGCTGACATCCAGAATGTCATCCTGCACCTGAAATGCCAATCCGATACATTTGGCATAGCGGTCCATGGCCCGTGCCTCGTCGGCGGTGCACTCCGGTGTGGAAAGGACGCCGAGGCGCACACTGGCACGGATCAGGGCGCCGGTCTTGTGAATGTGCATGTTCTCCAACTGTGCCAGGTTGAGTTCTCTGCCCACCGCCTCCAGGTCCATGGCCTGGCCGCCGGCCATGCCCCGGGAACCGCTGGCCACGGCGAGGGTTTCGATCATCTCGATGCGCTTTTCGGCATGGGTTTGCAAAGTGTGATCCTGACAAAGCACTTTGAAGGCCAGAGATTGCAGGGAATCCCCGGTCAGGATGGCGGTTGCTTCGTCAAATTTTATGTGGCAGGTGGGTTTTCCGCGCCTGAGCCCGTCGTTGTCCATCGCAGGCAGATCGTCGTGGACCAGGGAGTAGGCGTGTATCAGTTCCACGGCGCAGGCCGGTGCAGCCAATGTTTCCGGGGGCAGGTTCAGGGCCTGACCGGCGGCATAGACCAGCACCGCCCTTACCCGTTTTCCACCGCCCAGCGTGACGTATCTCATGGCGGAATGGAGGCGCTCCGGCTGGGTGGTGGCGTGAGGCAACACCCGGTCCAGTTCCGCCTCGATCCTGGTTTGTGACGCTTTCAGATATTTTCTCAGGGCGGCTTCAGCCGTCATGATTGAAAGGTTCCAATGCCTCGTCGCTGTCTTTGCCCGAGAGTATCTGGATCTTTTGCTCGGCCTGTTTTAACGCTTCCTGGCAGGTTCTGGTCAGCTTGACGCCCCGCTCGAAGGTCTTCAGGGATTCTTCCAGGGAGAGTTCCCCATGCTCCAGGGTCTCCACGAGGGACTCCAGTTCCGTCAGAGCCTCCTCGAAGGAAGGTGAATTGATGTCTTTCTCGGTCAAGGGAAGGTCACTCTTCGGTAAAAAACTTTGTTAAGCCATGATACCGGTTAAAACTACCCCACGGGATCGACGGTGGTCAAACCCATTCACCCGATTAAACAGGATCTGCTGTCAGGTTTTTTTACAAAGGCGAATTCACCGGGTAAGTCAGCTCCCCTTAACCTTCTGAAAAGAATCAAATAATTTTTTCTGGAATGAAACCTGCTAGGTACTCTCATGCAGGCTGAACTGCCATTCAGCCCGGTACAGATTTCAGTTGGCTTGGTTGTAACAGGGAGTTGCGGGATTAGCAGCTAATAACAAGACCGTAAGAAGAAGCATTGGACCCCGTCTCGTACGGGGTTTTTTATGGGTGAATCACAATTCCC
>JAHEHQ010000399.1 GCA_024644505.1 Gammaproteobacteria bacterium | reverse complement strand
CGGATCTCTGGTCCAACACCTGCTGCAGCCATCCACTGATCGGGGAGTCCGTGCTAGATGCCGCGCACCGGCGCCTTCAGCACGAAATGGGTTTCGACTGCCCACTTCGGGAGATTTTCAGTTTCACTTATACTGCCGAGGTTGGGAGCGGTCTTATCGAGCACGAGTTCGACCATGTCTGCGCCGGTATCTACAATCGTCAGCCCGATCCCAATCCGGCAGAAGCCCGGGACTGGCGATGGATGGATCTGTCGCTTCTGAGACAGCGCATCGAAACCCATCCGGATGAGTATACGGCGTGGTTGAAGCTGATCCTGTCAAGTCACTTGGACGATCTTACGAAGCACCAGCAAGCGCTTGATCCAGCGGCCCCTCTCGACCCAATCGATGACTGAGGTAGAGTGCAGCCGTAAACAGCGCCACCGCTCCTCCCTGGTGAGTGGCGGCCAACGCAATGGGTACATACAGCAGAAGGGTCGAGATACCCAGTGCAGCCTGAATAAGGAGCAAAACGAGAAGGATATTGAATCCTGTGCGCAGCCGCTTCGATAACCCTACCCGCATTCCGGCAAACCAGAACAATAGAATCAGCACGAACAGGCTGATTGCCAGCAACCTGTGATCGAACTGAACCGTGGTAACGTTCTCGAAAAAGTTCCGCCAGGCCGGCTCCAGGCTGGACAGCCCATCGGGCACCCACTGACCGTTCATCGTGGGAAAGGTGTTGTAGGCAAGCCCTGCCTTGAGCCCCGCGACGAAGCCTCCGGACAGCACGGTGATGAAAGTCAGGATAGAGATCAGGTATGAAAATCGGCGCAAGCCGGTGTTTCCGGACGGCATGATTCCGGCCTTCCTGGGGTACAGCAGGTCCAGTGCAACCCAGAACATGTAGGCGTAGATCATAAATGCCAGGCCCAGATGCGCCGTCAACCGGTACTGGCTGACATGGGGATCACGAACCAGTCCGCTCTTGACCATATACCAGCCCAGCAGCCCCTGCAGTCCTCCCAGGACGAACATGGCGACAAGCTTCGGCACCATGTGCCGGTCCACCTTTTTTCTCACGATGAACCAGACCAGCGGGACGAAGAAGATAATGCCGATCAGGCGCCCAAGCACCCGATGCCAGTACTCCAGCCAGAAAATGCCCTTGAATCCCTCCAGATCCATTTGCGCATTTTTCAACTTGAACTCGGGAGACTGCTGATAGAGTTCGAACACCTGCTGCCAGTCCCCCAGGCTCATGGGCGGCAGGATACCGATGATCGGTTCCCACTTGACCATCGAAAGCCCTGAGCCCGTCAACCGGGTCACCCCACCGAGCACCACCATCACATAGACGGCCACACAGCAGATCAAAAGCCAAATGGCAACCGACGTTCGAGAATCTGTTCCTGGCACTTCGCCCCCCGATGAGAGCCTGTTATTTGAGGAAATCCCAAGTTGGGAGATACTATTCACTCAACTGAACGGGCGCAAGCCCGTTGTTCAGACCATGGAATTCACGCATGAAGCTCTCCCGCCAAATGATCGGCTTGCCGATACTCGCCATCGCAGCCGGGGTGCTGCTCCTGCTCTGGCTCGATCACCGGGGCAGCGAACCTTGGAACATTCGCAAGACCCACCTGCAAACGGCGGCCGAAGAGGCGCAACTGGTCATCGATGCGATCGACCGGTATGTCCGGTTCAAGGGAAGGACGCCGGAAAACCTGGATGCGCTGATTCCCGATCACATCCGATGGATCCCCGAGCCCGGCATCCCGGGTTGCGGCAGCTTCAAGTACCTGAACTTCGGGTCAGGGAAGATCTCCACCGTCTGGTACGATCTCGGCCCCCGTTCGGACAGCCCTTCTCCCCAGGTCACCCCCTCGATCGACGGCGACCCCAGGCATGCGATCCTGTTGATCACCCTGAGCCCGGACGATTTCATCATCAATGCCCGATTCGAGCGGATGCCCAAGGACGCGGGGGAACTGGAGTTCGACCCGCAACAATGGAAAAAGGGTTCGAACCGCATGGGGATGGCGCTGCAGCTTCCCGATTATGCCAACCTGAGGAAAATGCCCCGGTCCACCCTGGTGACGCTGCTGGGGCCACCCGACGGTTCCCGGGTCCTGCGCGACACACCCTGGGAATTGCGTATCGTGTGCCCGAAGGGTCTTGCCGAGCGTGAACTTTTCATCTACTGGCCCACCGGGGAGTACCCCGACCAGATCTACGGCGGAACAACACGACCGGTGGGCGGCTGGGTGTATATTCAAAAATAGCCTGCCTCTTGGTCTACCACCCGGCCACATCCATGCCCTCCCGGACATCCGTTTACTGCGGACAGAGGCGCCTCTCGACCGGGGCGAAACCCACGCCGTTTTGGGTCATTTGACACAATTTATCTGGTCGAATTGACCTAAATCAAAGCTAGCATCTCAACGGTGCATATAGTTTCGAAGCATCGACCTTGTTCAGGAGTGAAGATCCCGGGATTCGTTGCAGCCCAGAGCGGGTAAAGACACGCTCTATCAACGTGGAGCGGAAGGGGATTGTAGTAAAACGGGGCGATCCGCGGTGGTAATGGCGGTAAGGGGTGACTATTTAGGATTCGAGTCCGCTAACCAAACCAACTTCAAAGCAATACAGAGGTTCCCGAATGAACGAGACAACGAGCCAGACAGATGAAAAAAAGGAACGGATTCCGGCAATGCAGTCGCTTATCGACAATCCGTTTTTGCTGCTCTTCATCGGTATCGCCATGCCTACGGTGTTCTACCTCATCTGGGGCATCATGGAAATCGTAACCCTCCCTGTAGCACCTTGAGCGGCGGGGATTTTCAGTCACGGCGCGCCAGGCACGGCCGCCGGTAATCACCAATAACACGAACCCTAAGGGGGATTCAGTTATGACATCTTTTATGCCACCTGCAGACCGGATCTGGTGGAAAGTACCGGTCGGCCGCCAGGAGATCCTGTGGGTCGCCATCGCATTGGTGTGGTGCCTCATCATGTTTTTCATGATGCCCTACTGGCACATTTACGGTAAACAGAACCTTTCCAACGAGGCCTATCAGACCAC
>JAHEHQ010000398.1 GCA_024644505.1 Gammaproteobacteria bacterium | reverse complement strand
TTTCCCCTGGCCTCGATGAAATGCGCGCGTATTGTCCTTTTCGGCGAATCGGCTTGTTTATAAGCCACCGGAATGAACAGGTTTTCAATACGCCGGTCTGACCTGTTGTGTCATCGTTTGCCACAAAGTCTTCGCAATCGTTGGTTGGTTACCTCTTGTTGCTCTCTAACTTACTGTTTCAAAAAAACACTCAAGCGGGCTGATAAACGCTCTTATGCGTAAGGACCGCCCACCCAATCCGTGCCATCTTGTTGGCCAAGGCAACCGTGGCCTTATTGTACCCCCGTTCCGCCCTGACCTTGTTGATCCAGCGACTCAAACGGTCCTCTTTGTTGGCCGCCCGGATCACCACTGAACGAGCGCCGTGCACCAGCAGGCTGCGCAGATAACGATCCCCGCGCTTACTGATACCCAGTAACACCTCTTTGCCACCACTGCTGTGCTGCCTGGGTACCAGGCCCAGTGACGCCGATACGTCCCGACCACGCCGATAAGCCTCACCACTGCCCACCACACTATGGAACACACTGGCCACTATGGGTCCATAGCCGGGTATCGTCTGCAAGCGCTGGCATGCCTCGCTCTGCTGACTCTCACGCGCCATCTCCCGGGTATAAAAGTCAATATGCAGGTCCAGTTCCCGTAGCTCCCGGTAGCTCTGTGCCAACAGTCGACGGAACAAGTCACTCAAGCCATTCTCAGCATCCTCCAGCAGCTCCGGCAGGCGCTTTCTTACAACACCGATACCTTTCGGGATAATCAGTCCATACTCTGCCAGTAGTCCACGCAGCTGATTACATAGCGCAGTGCGATCTGAAATACGCCGCTCCCGCAGACCATGCAATGCCTGGATATCCTGTTGCTCCGTTGTTTTTACCGGAACAAAACGCATCTCTGGATTGACCACGGCCTCCGCAATGGCCAGCGCATCGTTGTAGTCATTCTTGTTGCCACGAACATAAGGTTTGACGTACTGCGGTGGGATGAGTTTTACCTTATGCCCCATAGCACTCAGTTCCCGTGCCCAGTGGTAGGAACTGGCACAGGCCTCCATGCCTACCAGGCATGCTGTCAGGTTGGCAAAATAACTCAAAACTTGAGAACGTCTCAGCATCTTCTTCCTGACGATCTTGCGGTTTTTATCGCAGCAAACCACGTGAAACACATTTTTTGCCAAATCCAGTCCAATTGTCGTAATCTCGTTCATGGTCTTCTCCCGCTTCTTTGATAGTTGGAACATCTCTATCATGGCGCATTGTGACGCCGATTAGTGGAGCGGGAGGAGACCATCTCATCGGCGAATGCCGGAATCCAGTAAGGTGTTGAATTTCCTGGATCCCGGCATTCGCCATATACGGGATGACGTGGTTTTGGAAAAACGTGAGTTTCTGTACAGACACGACTCAGATATCGAATTCCGCCCAGACCGGGCAATGATCGGAGGGCTTCTCCATGGCCCGGATGTCATAGGCGATGCCCGCATCGGTGCAGCGTGCGTTGAGCGGGCCGGTAGCCATGATAAAGTCGATACGCAGTCCACGCTTCGGATCACGATCGAAGCCCCGGCTGCGATAGTCGAACCAGCTGAACCGGTCGTCCGCGGCCGGATGGAGGGTTCGGTAGGTATCTTCAAGGCCCCAATCGGAAAGCCGGCCCAGCCATTCCCTCTCTTCGGGCAGGAAGCTGCACTTGCCGGTTCGCAGCCAGCGCCTGGCATTGTCTTCACCGATGCCGATATCCAGATCCAGGGGTGCGACGTTCATGTCCCCCATCAGCAGCAGGTTTTCTTCCGGGCTGAAGCTCTCCTGGAGATAGCGCAGCAGCTCTGCATAGAACCGCTGCTTGGCCGGGAACTTGACCTCATGGTCCCGGCTCTCCCCTTGGGGGAAATAACCATTTATGACGGTCACCTGATCTCCGGACGGTGTCCGGTACACGGCACTGATCAGTCGCCGCTGGGCACCCGCATCCTCGAAGGGGTTTCCCTTGCGTACCGAAACCGGAGACTGCCCGGACAACAGCGCCACACCGTAGTGGGATTTCTGGCCAAAGTAATGGGGCTCGTAGTTCAGGTTTTCCACCATTTCCAGGGGAAAGTCCGGGTCCTGCACTTTCGTCTCCTGCAGCCCGACGACGTCGGGTTCATACTGACGGCGCAGCGCCTCGAGCTGGTGACTTCTGGCACGGATGCCGTTGACGTTGAAGGAGACGAATTTCATGGATGGTTCCTTTGGAAAAAAAGACGGCGGCTCAACTCAGACTGCTGAGCGCCCGGATCAGCCGCATGGAGGCGTTGAAAAAATCATCGTTCGGCTCGTCATCGCAGTAGACCTGTATCCTTCTCATGGCGCCGTCCAGCTCAACACCCTTCAGAACATCCAGGCCGGTGGCAAGAGAAAGGCCGGTAACCAGTCCTGCAAGCCAGCCGCGATAACGCAGATACTCGGCGATGTACTCCTCGCTCCCCTTATCCCATTCCCGGAATGCCAGCGTGTAGTCCCGGCAGCCCTTGACCCCGTATCCCAGCACCAGTGGTCGACCCTCCGCCATGACATTCAAACAGGCAGTGATCAAAAGGATGAAAAAAACGCGTTTCATGGGAAGGCACCTTTTGGATAAATCCGGGCTGCACCACGGGTTTTGATCCGCGGGCAGGAGATCCAGCATCGGAGACCGCTCAATTCTAAAGCATCGGGCGGATTATTTTAATTGTTGGTGGGAATCAGGAGGGCGGCGGCACAGAGGCCGCCGCCGGAAAGAGGTGGCGCGAGCTCGAAACGGAGGTAGGACTTTCTTTACCCTTCCCCCCTGGTGCCGTCTGCTCCTACAACAGCGGATCAGGCGTAAGGGTTGGCTTCCGATTTCGACCCGGCCACAAACTGTTATCTAGTCCTTATTGACTGCAGGCTGCCGGAAACCCCCAAGCCTCTCGGGCAATCCCGTCGTATCAGGCCCAACTGTAGATAACCATGCGGTAGGATTCCGGATCTGTATCCTGCAGACTCATCAATGTGGCCTCATAACGATCGAAGACCGGCTCTTCCGCCGTCGGGGCCAACGGCATCGG
>JAHEHQ010000397.1 GCA_024644505.1 Gammaproteobacteria bacterium | reverse complement strand
CCCGGCGTTCTGGGCTTATCGCGCGGAGTCGGGGATGCTTTCGGTGCCTGATTCTCCACCACATCATCTTGCGTCTGCTGCGAACCCGATAGCATTTCGGGTTCTGACCGGGTAGACGCCGTCTGCTTTACTGCCTTGCTTTTAACTCTTGACTTGGGCGGCACCTTTTTCGCAACGGCCTTATTACCGGCAACCCGCTTTCTCTTGACCGGAGACGCCTCTGCCCTGGAAACAGCACCCGTTTTTTTACCGGTTCCGGCCTTTACTCTGACCTTGCGCGGGGCTGACGCGACAGCCTGGTCGGGCTCCAGGCCCTCTTCGGCAGCAGCGACTGTACCTGATTCCGACTTCTTCGAGACTTTCGGCGATTTTTCCGCCTTGACAGGAGGCTCTGCGAGAGACTCCTCCGTATCTTCATCACTGCTCCCCGCCTGTGCGCCAACCTGACCCGCAACAGGTGCGGGGGTGGGCGTTCCACCAGGCGCCGGCGTTCCCGGTGACGGGGTTCCTGTGGGCGCGGCACCGCCGGCTGCTGGTGTCGCGGGGGGGCTCGCTGGAGTTGGCGGCGGGGGGGGAGGCGCAGACTGCTTGCGCTTAAACAACTGCCCCAGCAGCAGGAAGATACCCCGCACCAGGTAGAAGACGACCATCACACCACCGACGAGCTTGCTCCATATCGTGAGCCACAACGGGGTCTTATAAGCCTTCGGTGCAGCCTCGGCGACCGGAACAGCGGGTTGATCCGGCATGGTCGGAATCGCCTCCGTGGGAATGAAACCCGAGGCCGCCACTTCACAGAGTGATTTGCTTGCCTTGATACAACCGAGGGGGATCACGATCAAGGTCAGGATGGTGGAAACCATCACGCCGGAGGCGAGAGAGATCGCCATCCCCTGGAAAATCGGATCGGTAAAAATCACACTGGACCCGGCAACCAGGGCCAGGGCGGTGATCATGATAGGCCGGGTCCTGGTCTTGCAGGCCCTGATCACGGCTTCCGCCACGGGGGTGCCGCGCCGCACCTCGTGTACCGAATAGTCCACCAGAAGAATCGAGTTACGAACAATAATACCCGCCAGTGCTATCCAGCCGATCATGGAAGTGGCGGTGAACTCGGCACCCATGATGGCGTGCATGGGAATGATCCCGAGGAGGGTCAGGGGAATCGGTGCCATGATCAGGGCCGGTATACGGAAGTTCCCGAATTCCCAGACTACCAGGATATAAATCAGCACCAGGGCAACCATGAAGGCGCCGCCCATATCGCGGAAGGTCTCATAAGTGACCGTCCACTCGCCGGTCCATTCGAAGCTGGAAATCGTATCGTTCGGGGGCGGGCCAAACCACCAGCCCTCCAACTTTACTCCGTCAGGGGCCGTATAGTCGCGATCCAGGATATCCTGCACCTGGAACATACCGTAGACGGGGGCGGCCAGTTCACCACCCACCTCGGCCACGACATACTCCACGGCCCGGAGATCCTTGTGATAGATGATCGGTTCTTCGGCCACCTGTTCGAAACTTCCAAGCTCGCGCAGGGGCAGTATCACCCCCGTATCCGACTGGATCGGCAGATCGCCCAGCTTGGACACCTGCGACCGTTCGGCCAGGGGCACCTGAATGACGATGTTGACCGGCTCATGCCCTGCCCGCTGCTTGACGTCGCCCAGCACCATGCCACCCAGCGCCATGGAGAGATTGCGGTTGATGGTGTCAACGGAGATGCCGCGGCGCACCGCCTTCTCGGTATCGACGTGAAACCGCCAGTACTCATAAGGTTCGCGCATGTAGTTGTCGATGTCGAGAAGGCTTTCGGTCTGGCTGAAGATTTCCGTGAGATCCCGGGTTACCTGACGCCTGACCTGCGCAGACGGACCATGCACCTCGGCCACCACAGACTGGAGCACCGGTGGTCCTGGAGGCATTTCCACCACCGATATGCGTCCCCCGGTCCCTTTGACTATTTCTGTCAGTTTCCCACGTGCATACACCGCAAGCTCGTGGCTGCTGCGGTCTCGTTGGCTCTTGTGCAACAGCTGCACCTGGAGTTCACCCTGCCAGGGATCCTTCCTCAGGTAGTAGTGGCGAACCATCCCGTTGAAATCGAATGGCCGGGCGGTGCCCACATAGGCCTGTACCGCCGTGACCTCCTCCATCTTCCTGACCTCCTCCGCCATGCGGTGGGCCAGGTTTGCGGTAACCGGCAGCGCGGTCCCCTCGGGCATGTCCAGCACCACGGAGAACTCGGGCTTGTTGTCCAGGGGCAGCATCTTGACCGCCACCCACTTGGTGTAAAACATGGAACAAGCGAAAGCGAAGGTGCCCCAGAGCACGATGCGGAACAGATAGCGCTTCCGGGGGTATTCGATGAGGGGGGTCAGCAGCTTGCGGTAGAACCCTTCGAGCCACTCGCTCTCCCTGTGCTCTCGCCGCTCCGCCACCTCCAGGTAGGACATGGTGGGCCTGAGCCACTTTGAAATGGTCAGCCAGGGAGTGAACACAAAGGCCGCGAACAGGGAGATCAGCATCGCAGCCGAGCCGAGGGCCGGAATCGGCTCCATATAAGGCCCCATCATGCCGCTGACGAAGCCCATGGGCAGCAGGGCGGCGATCACGGTGAAGGTGGCCAGAATAGTCGGGTTGCCCACCTCCGCCACCGCATCCACGGCGGTCGCCTCGTCCGTCTTGCCCTCCTCCAGCCAGCGGCGGTAGATGTTTTCCACCACCACGATGGCATCATCCACCAGAATGCCGATAGAGAAGATCAGGGCGAACAGGCTGACACGGTCGATGGTATAACCGGTCACCCAGGCATAAAAGATGGTCATCAGCAGCACTACCGGGATCACCAGCACTACCACGATGGCGGGGCGCAATGCCTTGAAGGCCGCCAGCACCAGCAGGAAGACGAAACCGGTGGCCATGAACAGCTTGAATATCAGTTCGTTGACCTTATCGTTGGCCGTCTCACCATAGTCGCGGGTAATACTGACTTCGACATTACCGGGAATCCGCGTCCCTTTGATGTCATTGACCCGCTGGATCACGTTGTTCGCCACGGTGACGCCGTTCACG
>JAHEHQ010000075.1 GCA_024644505.1 Gammaproteobacteria bacterium | reverse complement strand
GTGAATCATCTTGATCAGCCTGCCGTCCAGGGGCATATGAATGCGGTGGTAGTCCCGTGGTGAGAGATAGAGGGTGGCAAAGCTCCCTCCATCGAAGATATCCATCCAGTCTGCTCCGCCGCCGAGCAGTTCAACCAGGCTGTAGTACTGGCCCTTGGCCTGAAAGATCCTGCCCAGATTGACGGTGCCTGCCTGACTGACGGTGCCATCCACGGGGCAGGCGACGGCGTCTTTGCTTTCAGCCACCGGTCGGGCGTCCGGCTGAAGAGACCTCGTGAAAAACTGATTGAAACTGGCGTAGTCTTCGGGAAACGGGGATGCGGCTTCCTCCATCTCCACCCCATAGATCCGAATGAAGTTTCGTATCATCCAGTTCTTCAACAGGGGCCATTCGTTTCGGGTCACCCAGTACATCAGCTGCGACAGCAGGTGATGGGGCAGCAGGTACAGAAGCGTCGCAAACAGTCTGTCGCCCAACCGGGGAAATCCGGAGACATCTTTTGAGGCGTGATTATTCATTCAGTCGTATTTGTTCATAATCAGTTTAAGGTCATGGGCGATACTAGCGGCATCGACCCTTCCGGTAAACAGGCCGAAGAGGCGGCCATGCGGATCCACAAGCGCCATGCTGGTGCTGTGATCAATACGGTAATCGCCCTCTGTATTGGCCGGCTGTCGCTGAAAGCGCACCCCCAACTGGCCGGCAAAGGCGCGGATGGCGCTGATTGTTCCAGTCAGGCCCAGGAAACCCTCCCGGTAGAATTTCAGGAATGCGCCCAGGACCTCGGGCGTGTCGTGTTCGGGGTCAACCGTGACAAACAGCACCCGGATATGCTTCTGCAGTTCAGGCCGGTCAGCCATACGGTTAAGGATCTGTGTCGAAAGTGTCAGCATAACCGGGCTGTCGTTGCGGGAGCGGGTGTAACCGAACATGACGAGATTCCAGTATTCGGTCAGCCGCTGATTATCGAAGGGCTCGTTGAATTGATCCCTGAGTGCAATCGGCCGAAGTGTTACGGGGTCCTCCAGGAGCCCGGCTGCCAGCATCCCGATATTTTTCGGGGCATGCAGGTTACCCCAGTAGTAACCCCCGACAAGCGCTATGATCGCGATCGAAAACAGCACCAGCCGCTGCAGGGGAGAAGGATTTCTTTGACGGCGTCGCATGCTACAGACAGTTCGAATCTCTTGAAAAAGATTTCGGGTCACCCAATATCTGGTTCCAGTTGAGATCTTTTAACATAATTTGGAGAAACAACCATGAGCCTGATCAATACAACCCCCTGGTCCCTGGTCAATCATCTGAACCGGGACAGAAACGATGCCATTCGATTTTTAAACGGGGTCAACCGTGCGGAGAATCGCTGGTGGCCCAAAGTGGACATCATAGAAGAGGCCGGTAATTTCCTGGTTCTGCTGGACGTCCCCGGAGTGGACCCCCAGACCATCGAGGTAACCACGGAGGCGAATATATTGTCCGTCAGTGGTAAGCGGGATGGTGAGAGGCAGGGTGATAAAACCAACACCCACATCCATGAAAGGGCAACGGGAGAATTCCGGCGCAGTTTCAGGCTGCCGGAAGGTGTGGACACCGATGCGATTACGGCCAGCGGAAAGCACGGGGTTCTCGAGATCATCGTCCCGATGAAGGCGGAAGTTCAGCCGCGCCAGATTCCGGTAACCCACTAAGGCGGGTGTCAAAGCCCTTCTCCAGCCGGTAGAAGGGCTTTCACTATCCCTTGATGACCATCACCGAACAGTTTGCGTGTTCCACGACCTTGGCCGCAACAGAACCCAGAAAGACCTGGCCCAGGCTTTTGGCGTGAGAAGGGATGATGATCAGGTCCGCTTTGACCTCTTTTGACAAAGCGAGGATGCGTTCCGCGGGATTGCCTTCGTCAATGTGAGGGCGGGTTTTTACATCCTTGGGAAAATTGGCCGCCAGGTAACGCTTCAATTCCGTCCCGATCTCCTTCATGGCCTTTTTCATGGCATTGTCCGGGAAAAAGGTCGCCACCACGGGCATGCTGAAGCCGGGCATCACGGTCATGACATGGATATCGGCGCCGTGTTTACGAGCCTCGTCGATGGCAATCTTAACCGCCTTGGCGGCCAGGTGGGTCTCCTGGAGGTCGATCGGCATCAGGATATTCTTGAACATGTGGTGGTACCTAAGGATTCAGTTTAAGGGTCGTCTTGATGCGCATTGGTCAACGGCAAAGCATGGCACTCATGCCGCTTCGGCCACAGGGCTCTGGGGTGTTCTCCGCCGCTGTATCCATGCAACGAAACCCAAAAGCAGCAGTGCCGGGATGAACATCAGCTGTTTCGGCGGACGATCCGCACGGACCTGAAGATTCACGATCTCCCAGTCGAAATCGAGACCGGCATCCTGGGCCGCACTGCCAAACATCACGTTATCAGCCAGTATCTTCCCGTCTTCCAGTCGGGTTTCCAGACCGGCATTGGCCAGCCTTTCCATCCCGGTACCCGCCGGACCCATGGGAAGCAAAATGGTCTTTTGCATGAATTTTCCATCCAGATTCTCCCCCTGCACCATCATCTGCAGATTACCTTCCGGCGGTACCTGCTCCGCCATCTGGGTAATCTGGCTGGCGGGTACGATGGTAAGCGGCTCGTATACCATGTCCCACCAGTAGCCGGGGCGAAACAGGGTGAACGCCACCAGCAACAGCGCCAGGGATTCCCAGAGTCGGCTCCTGACCAGCCAGTAACCCTGGGTGGCGGCCGCGAACAGGAGCATCGCGATCGTGGCGCTGACGATGACCAGCATCAGTTCGAACCAGTTGGCGATGCCGATCATCAACAGCTGGGTGTTGAAGATGAACAGAAAGGGCAGGATCGCGGTACGGATGTCGTACATGAAACCCTGGATACCTGTCTTGATCGGGTCGCTTTTCGCGATGGCAGCCGCGGCAAATGCCGCCAGCCCCACCGGCGGCGTGTCATCGGCCAGGATGCCGAAGTAGAACACGAACATATGTACCGCCACCAGGGGAACGATCAAACCGTTGCTGGCGGCCAGGGCGACCACCACGGGGGCCATCAGGCTGGAGACCACGATATAGTTGGCTGTGGTCGGCAGGCCCATACCCAGGATGATGCAGATCATTGCGGTGAAGATCAGCGCCGCCATCAGGTTGCCACCGGAGATGAACTCTACGAACTCGACCATCACCTGTCCGATACCGGTAAGGGTTATGGTGCCGACCACGATGCCCGCGGCGGCCGTTGCGACACCGATACCGATCATGTTTCTGGCACCGTGCACCAGGCCGTTTATGCACTCGTCGAAACCCTGGCGCCACGCACCCCTGGCGTCATGCCTGCGAAATCTGGCGAGCAGCGGCCGCTGGGTCAGTACAATGATGATCATGAACAGGGTTGCCCAGAAGGCGGACAACCCCGGGGAAAATCGTTCCACCACCAGGCACCACATCAGCACCACGATGGGCAGCAGAAAATAGAGTCCGACTTTCACCGTGGGACCCGTCTCCGGCATCTCCAACAGCGGGTCGTCGGGATCATCGACTTCCAGTTCGGGGTAGCGTGCGGAAAACTTCAGCAGCCCCAGATAAGCGGCCATTACCAGCACGGTGACGATATAGATGGCCGCATCACCCGTGTACACCTTGATCCAGCCAATGCCGTAGTACACCACCAGTCCGATCAGGCAGGTGCCCGTTACAATGGCCGCGAAGGTCATGAGTTTCTGGGCGAGGGTGGTCTGAACCCGTTTCTTCAGACCTTTCATGTTGGCCTTCAGAGCTTCAAGATGAACAATGTACACCAGTGCGATATAGGAAATGACCGCAGGCAGAAAGGCGTGCTTGATGACCTCGATATAGGAGATGCCCACATACTCGATCATGAGAAAGGCTGCCGCACCCATGACCGGCGGCGTCAACTGACCGTTGGTGGAGCCGGCAACCTCAACGGCCCCAGCCTTGGTTCCCGGAAAGCCCACCCGTTTCATCAGGGGTATGGTAAAGGTGCCCGTGGTGGCCACGTTGGCGATGGAGGAACCGGAGATCAGACCCGTCGTGGCGGAGGCCACCACCGCAGCCTTGGCCGGCCCGCCCTTCATGTGGCCGAGCAGCGCGAAGGCCATCTTGATGAAATAGTTGCCTGCGCCGGCCTGCTCCAGCATGGCGCCGAACAGCACGAACAGGAACACGAAACTGGTCGAGACCCCCAGGGCTACGCCGAATACACCCTCGGTGGTCAACCACTGATGGGACATCACCTTGGAGAGGCTCTGGCCCTTGTGGGCGATGACATCCGGCATGTACGGGCCGCCAAAGGTGTAGGTCAGGAAGATGATGGCCACAATCATCAGTGGCGGACCCAAAGCCCGTCTCGTGGCTTCCAGCAGCAGCAACATGCCGCAGATACCGACCACCAGATCGAAAGTGACCGGCGCGCCGGAGCGACCGGAAAGCTCCTCGTAGAACAGGAAAAGATAGGCGGCGCTGAACGCACCGAGGATAGAGAATATCCAGTCCTGTATCGGGATGTAGTCCCGGGGAGAGCGGCTGAAGGCGGGATAGGCGGTGAAGGCCAGGAAAAGCGCAAAGGCCAGGTGAATGGACCTGGCTTCGGTATCGTTGAACACCCCGAAACCCAGAAGGAAAGGCAGCGGAGAGGCATACCACAGCTGAAACAGGGACCAGGCAAGTGGAACACCGAACAGAATCTTCCCTGGAATGCCGAGGGGGTGACGTGCCCCTGTATCGGTCTTGGCGACCATTTCCGCCAGTTCCTGGTCTGATATGGTCTCCGGGTTTTTCTTATCTTCGCTCATACGCTGGTTTCCCCTGAACACTACTGGGTAAAAATACCTTATTCAGACGTGGGGAAATGGGATACACGTTTTCATCCACACCTGCCATTGGTGATTTCGAACGGATATTGAATTTCCCTGGAGTTTATATCCAGAGGATGAGGCCAAACAAAACGAAACGGACGGCTTAAGCCGTCCGTTTCGGGTTCCGGTCGCCCTATCTCAGGCCAGCCTCTTTATAGTATTTCATGGCACCGTCATGGACCGGGGCGGACAGGCCGTCCTTTACCATCTGCTCCTTTTTGAGGTGGGCGAATGCAGGGTGAAGCTTCCGGAAGCTGTCAAAGTTCTCGAATACGGATTTGACAACCACGTACACCGTATCATTCGGCACGTTCGTGGAGGAAACGAAGGTGGCGCCCACACCGAAGGTCTGTGTGTCATTGGGATTGCCCCTGTACATGCCGCCCGGGATGGTGGCCGTGCGGTAGTAGTCGTTTTCCGAAACCAGCTTGTCAATCGCGGGGCCGGTTACGTTAACCAGGACGGTGTCACAGGAGGTCGTTGCCTCTTTGATGGAGCCGGACGGGTGGCCGACGGTGTACACCATGGCGTCAATCTTGTTGTCGCACAGCGCCTTGGACTGTTCAGCCGCCTTGAGCTCCGACGCCAGGGCAAAATCCGACTTCTTCCAGCCCTTGGCCGCCATCAGTACTTCCATGGTGCCGCGCTGCCCGGAGCCGGGATTGCCGATGTTGACGCGCTTGCCCTTGAGGTCGTCAAAGGAATTGATGCCGGAGTCGGCCCTGGCCACGACGGTAAAGGGTTCGGGATGAACGGAGAATACCGCCCGCAGATCCTTGTTGGGGCCCTGATCCTTGAACTTGCTTGTGCCGTTGTAGGCGTGATACTGCCAGTCGGACTGTGCAACGCCCATGTCCAGCTCGCCGGCCCGGATGGTGTTGAGGTTGTAAACCGACCCTCCCGTGGATTCCACGGAACATCTCACGTGGTGTTCCTTGCGGCCCTTGTTCACCAGGCGGCAGATGGCTCCGCCCGTGGGGTAATAGACACCGGTGACACCACCAGTGCCGATGGTAATAAATGAGTCGGCGCTGACCGCGGCGGTGGATGCCCCAAAGGCAGCACCGGCAACAATCAACGCAGTGGCAATCGAACGCTTGTTAAACATCAAATATTTCCTCCGAGAGGTTTTTAACTGTTATTGAAAATAAAGACCTGCGCGCAAACTGTATTTTGCTCATTAACAGCAAAACGGTTCTGGGCATCGCAGGCCCGAGCCAGCTATCCTTATTATTGTCCCGACGGATTGGCCCGTCTGAACCTCAAGTTGTCATCCCATCCTGCTGGATGGGGCAACACTTAGCCTATTAGCCTAGCGATTTCGTGGGAAGTTACAACCCCTATTGATTGCGGGTGCCATCAACTGCTGTTTTGGAGCCAGTCCCGAATTCGCTCTACCGCGGTCAAAACCCTGTTGCAGTTCTCCCTCAGAAACTCCTCGGGCAGGGGGTGGTCCAGGGGCGTACCTTCTGCGTTGATAAGTGCCCTGGCGCCGTCGAAATCCACAAAGGCCAGGCGAGCCGTCAGTTCCCCGGGCGGGCGCCCGAATTCCGAGCCGGGCAGGATGGCGACGCCGGTATCCTCCAGCAGGGATTCGCAAAATGAAACGCTGTCATTGATGCCTCGCCGTTCCAGCGGTTCCCGAAAGGCCTCGAAACTGGGGAACAGGTAGAAACCCCCTTCAGGTGCAGGTAAATCCACGCCGGTTTTTCGCAGTATTGTGGTCAATTCACAGGCCAGGGTGCCCAGGATACGGCGGCTGTACTGGAGGTATCTTTCGATCTCCAGGCCCCCTTCGTAAGCCCTGACAGCCGCGTACTGGATGGGCGCACTGGTCGAAGTGTAGGTCTCACTGGCAACAGCAGCCACCGCATCCAGCAGCCAGCGGAGATTGCCGGGAAAGGTGAAGGTACCCAGTCTCCAGCCACCCGCACCGCACCACTTGCTCAGGCCCGCGCTGATGATGGTTCCCTCGGGGTAGTAACGGGCAATGGATTGATGTTTTCCCCCGAAATGGATTTCTCCGTAGATCTCGTCCGAAAGCAGTATTACCCGGTAGCGCCTGGCAACTTCTGCCAGCGCTTCGAGTTCCTCCTGGCCGTATGTGGTCCCGCTGGGATTGTTTGGATAGTTCAGGATCAGGATTCGCGGTCGTGTCGGGTCGGATCTGCAAAGGCTCTCGAGTTCATCCGGTGTTATGCGCCACCCATCGATTTGTGTCGGTACCCAGCGAATATGACGCCCGATGATTGTGGCTTGAGGCGCATAAGAAACCCAACTCGGCGTAGGGATGACGAGATCACCGTAGTAGACGAGCTGGATCAGGAACATCAATTCCTTGGAGCCCGGGCCTATCAATACATTCTCTGCCGAATACTCGATACCCTCCTGGCGACGGTGATAGGCCGCCACCGCTTCCCTCAATTGTCCCAGGCCTTTCACCGGCAGATAGTCTTTCTGGTAAGCATTTGATCTAAGCTTTTCGACCACCGGTTCCGCAACAGGGAAGGGGGACTGCCCGAGGCCAAGTCGAAATACCTCGCGACCCTCCCTGTGAAGCTGGGCACAGCGTTCGTTGATGGCCAGGGTGGCCGATTGGGACATGCCGCGCACGTTGAGATTCAGGTTGATACCCGGGCTCTGTCCGGTAGTGCCTTCCATTTTGGGGTTACCTTGTGAAATTCGTTGATTAATGGGAGTGTCTCTTAACTGGAAAGTATAGTCTCGGATAGACATCAAATGTAGCCTGCGGAGAGCGCAGCGAAACGCGGGGATTCATTAACCTGCGTTTCGCTGCGCTCTCCGCAGGCTGCCGGTATTGCCGTTAGGTGTTTTTCGTCACAGAGCCGTTTTTGGGGTACGACATCCACAAGGCTCTGTGGTTAAATTGTCCTCATGACCTCCCCTGCATTCATCCATCTGCACGTCCATTCTGAATACTCCCTGGTGGACGGCCTGGTGCGCATCAAGCCGCTGGTCAGGGCGGCGGCGGATGACGGGATGCCGGCGGTAGCCATGACGGATCAATGCAACCTGTTTGCCCTGGTGAAGTTCTATCAGGCCGCCCTGGCGGCCGGGGTCAAGCCGTTGGTGGGGGTAGATGCCTGGATCAGGGATGAGGCGGATGCCAACAAGCCCTATCGGATGCTGTTGCTGGTTCAGAACAGGGAGGGATATCTCAATCTCACCCGGCTGGTGTCACGCAGCTATCGTGAAGGTCAGCACCTTGGCCGCCCGATGCTGCACAGGGACTGGCTGAACCAGGATACCTGTGCCGGACTGATCGCGCTCTCCGGCGCCAGGCACGGGGAAGTCGAGCGGGCGCTGCTGTCGGGCAACCAGAGGTTGGCGGAGAACCGGTTGACCCATTGGCGGCAGATCTTCGGGGACCGCTTCTACCTGGAGCTGCAAAGAACCGGGCGGGAACTGGAGGAGGAGTCGCTGCATGCAAGCGTTGACCTGGCCTCCCGCACCGGAACACCGGTGGTGGCAACCAACGATGTCCGGTTTCTGGCTGCCTCGGACCACGAGGCTCACGAAGTCAGGGTCTGTATCCACGAAGGACGGATTCTGGACGACCCCAGACGTCCCCGTACTTTCAGCAGTCAGCAGTATTTCAGGTCCCAGGAGGAGATGCTGGCGCTGTTCTGCGATATTCCCGAGGCACTGGAAAACAGTGTCGAGATCGCCAGACGCTGCAACCTGGAACTGACCCTGGGCAACGCCTATCTGCCGGATTTCCCCATTCCCGAGGGAACGACCGTGGATGCTTATCTCAGCCAGGTGTCCTTCGAGGGCCTGGAGAAGAGATTGGAGCGGCTTTCGGTTTCCCGCGGCCAGGTGTCCGGGGATAGCCGTGACCTGTACGAAAAGCGTCTGCAGATGGAACTCGACGTGATAAACCAGATGGGATTTCCGGGCTACTTCCTGATCGTCGCCGATTTCATCCGATGGGCCAAGGACAACGGCATCCCGGTGGGGCCGGGCCGCGGTTCGGGCGCCGGCTCTCTGGTCGCCTATGCCCTGGAAATCACCGATCTGGACCCCATCGAGCATGACCTGTTGTTTGAGCGCTTTCTGAACCCCGAACGCGTCTCCATGCCGGATTTCGATATCGATTTCTGTATGGATAACCGGGACCGGGTGATCGAGTATGTCGCCGGCCGGTACGGCAGGGACTCCGTGTCCCAGATCATCACCTACGGCTCCATGGCGGCCAAGGCGGTGGTGAGGGACGTGGGGCGGGTGATGGGGCATCCCTACGGCTTCACCGACCGCATTGCCAAGATGGTGCCGTTCGAGATCGGCATGACCCTGAACAAGGCGCTCGAAGAGAGCGAGGACCTGGCCCGGGCCTACCTGGAAGAGGAAGAGGTCACCCAGTTGATTGACATGGCCAGGAAGCTCGAAGGCCTGGCGCGTAATGCCGGAAAACACGCGGGTGGCGTGGTGATCGCCCCCACCGTATTGACGGATTTCGCGCCGCTCTACTGTGAGTCCGGCGGTGAAAACCTGGTGACCCAGTTCGACAAGGATGATGTGGAAAAGGTCGGCCTGGTGAAATTCGATTTCCTGGGGCTGCGTACGCTGACCATCGTCGACTGGGCCCTGAAAACCGTCAATGCCGAGCGCCGCCGTGAGGGACTGGAACCCCTGGACATCAATGCCATCCCCATGGACGACAAGGCCTCCTTCGACCTGCTCAAGCGCTGCGAGACAACCGCCGTATTCCAGCTGGAATCCCGGGGGATGAAGGAGCTGATCAAGAAGCTCCAGCCCGACAGTTTCGATGACATAACGGCGCTTGTCGCACTCTACCGGCCCGGCCCGCTGCAATCCGGCATGGTGGACGACTTCATCGCCCGCAAGCACGGCAGGCAGGAAGTGGTCTATCCCCATCCCGCCCTGGAACCCATTCTCAGGCCCACTTACGGTGTCATCCTGTATCAGGAACAGGTGATGCAGATTGCCCAGGTGCTGGCCGGCTACTCCCTGGGCGGGGCCGATCTGCTGCGCCGTGCCATGGGCAAGAAAAAGCCCGAAGAGATGAAAAAGCAGGGCGAGATCTTTCGCAAGGGCGCGGTCGAGCGGGGCGTGGAGGAGCAGACCGCGACCTA
>JAHEHQ010000396.1 GCA_024644505.1 Gammaproteobacteria bacterium | reverse complement strand
GTATACACGGTTGGACTCCAGACCGGTTTTGAGGTTGGCGACAAAATCTTCATGCTCGATTGCCTCGTCCCGTGTTTCCAGCCAGGCACGAAGCTGTGATATACGACGCTCGAATTCCCGGTCCTGCTTGCCGGATTCCTTGTATCGCCAATGTGCGGCCACACCCAGTTCCGCATGTGCATGCATTTCACGGGTCCGGATCTGTATCTCCAGAGGCCGGTCGTCGGGTCCGATGACCGCGGTGTGTATGGAGCGGTACATGTTGGCCTTTGGAGTGGCAATATAGTCGTCGAATTCACCTGGAATGTGACGCCATATGCCATGTACCACCCCAAGCGCGGCATAACAGTCCGCGATCGAATCCACGAGAAGGCGTACCGCCCTTACGTCGAATATCTGATCGAAATCCACGGCCTTGCGTTTCATTTTTCGCCAGATGCTGTGAATATGCTTCGGACGCCCGGTTATCTCCGCTTTTACTCCGATCGCGCGCAGCCGTTCCTGCAACAGATCGATTATGGAGCCGATAAAAACCTCGCGCTCCGCTCTTCGGCCCTCCAGCCGCTTCGCGATACTCCTGTACTCGTCGGGGTGGAGATATCGGAGACACAGATCCTCCAGTTCCCACTTGATTTGCCAGATCCCCAGCCGGTTGGCAAGGGGGGCATAGATATCTTCGGTTTCCCGGGCGAGGAGTGTGCGGTCTTCCTCGGGCAGCTGGTGCTTGAGCATCCGCATCTCGTGCAGCCGCTTGGCCAGCACGATCAACACCACCCTGATATCATCCCCGATGCTGAGCACCATGCGACGCAGATTTTCCTGGTGGTCCGCCTCGCTGAGGTGCCGGGATTCCCGTTGCGAAATATTCAGGGCGGCGATGCGTGCCATATCGCTGACTATGCGGGCCACCGGCACCCCGAAGCGCCTTTGAAGCTCCTCCACCTTGACATGATTGCTCAAAAGGACGTCATGCAGAATGGCCGCTACCAGGGCCCTGCAGTCCAGACCCAGTTGCACCAGGATTTCAGCTACCGACAGTATGTGTTTTAAAACTGTCTCACCGGTCGGCAGTCTTTCCGACTGATGTGCTTCACGGGCGAGTTCACAAGCTGCATAGAGTTTCTCGCGCTCCGCCGGCTTGAGGGTAGCGGGCAGTGTGTCCAGCCAGTCCCTGATGTCCTGCTCGTCGATCAGGTCGCCCTGGGGGACATTCGTGGTAACCGTGACCATATTCGGATTTGCCGATCCAGGGGTTACTGGTTTTGTAGCAGGTGGCTGACCAGGCCATCCGCGAGTTTGGGTTCGAACCATGTGGATTTTGGCGGCATGATCTGACCCGCATCGGCAACAGCCATCAATGCATCCACGGTCGTCGGGCAGAGAGAAAAGGCCACCGCCATTTCACCCGTATCCACACGTTGTTGAAGCGCCTCCAATCCGCGGACGCCGCCCACGAAATCGATACGTTCGTCCTGGCGCTGGTCGGTGATACCCAGGATGGGTTCAATCAGTTCACGGGTCAACAGACTGACCTCCAAACTGTTGACGGGATCATCTGGAATGCGGGCCGGGTCAACTCTCAGCCTGTACCACTGCCCCTTCAGATACATGCCGAACTCACCGGTCCCTGAGGGCCGAACGGGGCCTTCCCGGGGCTCCACATGAAAGTTTTCACTGATCCTTTCCAGAAACCCCTCCCTTTCCATTCCGTTGAGGTCGCGGATCAACCGGTTATAGTCCAGGATCTGCACCTGGTCATGAGGGAAGAGAACGGCAAGAAAATAATCGCTTGGCTGCTCTCCTGCGTACTCCGGCCGGCTGTTCCTGCGACTTGCCGCAACCCGGGAGGCGGCCGCCGAGCGATGGTGTCCATCCGCCACATAGAGGGTCTGCATGGCGTCGAAGGCTTCTGTCACCCGCTCTATATAGCTGCTTCCGGATATCACCCAGAGTTGATGACGCACGCCATCGTCGGCAGTGATATCCACTTCGGCCGGTTGTCCACAGAAATCGGACATTACGCTCTCCAGCGTCTTGTTGCTGGGGTAGATAAGGAAAACCGGACCGGTCTGGGCATTCAGGGCTTCGATCTGACGCACCCGGTCATCTTCTTTTTTAGGCCGGGTCAGCTCATGACGCCTGATACGGTGGTGGTCGTAAGCCGCCACCGACGCCGCGGCGACAATGCCAGTCTGGACATGATTTCCCATGGTCAGCCGGTAAACATAAAGACTTGGCTTATCGTCCTGGGTCAACACACCCTCATTTCTCATCCGATTAAAATTTTCCACCCCTTTTGCATATACTTCGGGCGAGTATGGATCGGTATCTTCAGGCAGATCGACCTCAGGCCGTGAGATGTGAAGAAAGCTCCAGGGTTTTCCCAGGACCATTTCCCGTGCCTCCGCCGTCGTCATGACATCATAAGGCGGTGCGGCGACCTCGCACGCCCTTGTGTCTGCGGGACGCAGACCGGAGAATGGCTTGATCAATGGCATCTTGATATCCTTTTTAAACAGTCCCGGTAAAGCCCCATTGGCTTCGTAAGCCGGCCATTTTTTCAAAAGCCGCCGGACTTGTCCAAGACCAAAGGAAACGGTCCGGCAATCCGTGATATCCCGGTAAAGCGACACACGGCATCCCGATTGTCCTGGATAACGGGTATTTGCTCCCAATTATGCGCTACTTATCGCCCTCCTATTGTTTTCTCATTGTGCTGTTGTGCATGGTTCCCTTGGCATCCGGCGGTGCCACCCGTGATTTCGATCTGGTTACCATGAAAAATGGTGATATATTCAACGGTAGCATTGAAGCAGAACACTTTGATCTGACAACAGATTTTGGAAGAATTTCTATCCCGGGACACGCGGTTGGGAAAATTCGTTTTGGGGACAGCACCTCCCCGGATCTGCTAAGAACCCGATCGGGTGATCTGTACCGGGGCCAGTTGAAACCGACGGATCTGGTCATGGAGAGGGTGCTGGATCCGCCCCTGCCCCTGGTAACCCGGGATATTGCGGTGATTTATTTTGCTTCGGGGCAGACGATATCCGTGGGGCCCCCTGCCCCGGATCTGGTTGAGACCCAGTCGGG
>JAHEHQ010000074.1 GCA_024644505.1 Gammaproteobacteria bacterium | reverse complement strand
ATGAAGCCAGAAAACCCAAGGTATGCCTGACTTCCTGATCAAACAGGGAGTAAATCAATTTTAACTCATTCATGCCAGAGCCTATTCCTGCATCTTGCTCATCCATTCCCTATGACCTTTAGTACCCCTTGGGGACCTTTCAAAGGAGAGTTTATTGAGAAACAGTCTCATTTGCATTGACAATTGTCATCTCCCTGGATTGATTGATAAATCTATACTCATATATGAGGAAAGGAATCCTTATTCAAGGAGGTGAAGAGATGAAGCAAAGGGGGCTGATGGGCATGAGAGGGTGCCTCGCCCCCAAAGACAGCGTTTTGAGCAGCTGTCAGGTTTTTGGTACTCGATGTAAGAAGGGAGGTGTAAAATGTCAGGCAACTTCAAAAAAGCCTTGGAGGCATTGGTCACTGAGCGGATCGCGGAAGGGGAAGATCCAAGCGATCTGTTCGAAGAGCTCAATCGAGAGGCGAACCAGGTGTTCGACCAATACAACCTGGAGTATGAACTCGGTTTGACCAAGAAGGAAAGTTGAAGGAGAAAGATAGCCTGTTCCCCGGCGAAACCGAGGGGTGCGTTTTGATGAGCATGCTTGCGACAACAGGATGAGCAGAAGAAACCGGGGATTGAGGCGCAGGAGCCGGAAGTTCATCTGGGATGTGATGATACACACCCCGCTGATCAAGATGGCCTTATTGCTGCTGACGCTGTGGCTGCTTTTTGCCGCCGGTCTGTATTTTGCCGAACGTGGCGCCGAAGGAACAACGATCACATCTTATGGAAGGGCCCTTTATTGGGGCATAGCCGCGTTCTCCACAGCCGGTATCGCTGATATGCCCGTCAACGGCATTTCGGAAGTCATCGGGGGTTTGTGGATCATACTGGGGTCGATGCTGTTTTTCGGGGCGATAGTGGCAACCATCACTGCCTATTTCATGCGCCCCCTGCAGCGTCCGTCAAAACAGATTATCGACACCATCGAATACAATCTGGAACAGCTCGATGATCTGTCCGTCGAGGAGCTGGAGGTACTGAGAGAAACGACGGATACCCTCATAGAACACATGGAACGCGTTAAGCTAAAACGAACAGCAAGAAGCCAAATAGAGTCGAAGATATAGAGCCTGTTCCAAGCCTGCATTAAAACAGAGGATGCCCCGGGAATCTTCGGGCAGACTGACTTGACGGGTCTCATTGTCATCATGCAGTCAGTCGAGCGTAAAGTACCGGCAATTCCCTTGGCAGCTGGGACGGTTTGCGGATTACCACGAAGCCCCCGCTGCCGAACAGGTGAGGCAGATACTCGCCGGCGTATCTGTCCACCGTGACACAAAACGGTTGCAGGCCCAGGTCACGGGCCTGGCGGATGGCATGACGGGTGTCTTCGATACCGTAGCGGCCCTCGTATTTGTCAAGGTCATTGGGTTTACCGTCGGTCAATAGCAGCAACAGGCGCCGGCCTGCGGGCTGCTCACCCAGCAAATTAGTCGCATGGCGTATCGCTGTCCCCATTCGCGTGTAGTACCCTGGTTTGATATTGTGGATGCGGCTGCGAACACGGGCATCGCAGCGTTCGTCAAAGCTTTTCAGCTGGTGGAAGCGGACCGGATCTCGTCGCCGTGACGAAAAGCCGTACATGGCGAAGCGGTCCCCGGTTGCCCCCAGTGTTTCGGCAAATAGAAAAAGCGTATCGCGAATGACATCGATTACCCGTGCCTGATCGTTCACCCAGGCGTCGGTCGAGAGTGACAGGTCGGCCAGCAGCAGGCAGGCCAGATCTCGGGCGCCGCAGCGCATTTCCCGATACAGGCGGTCCCCGGCAACGGATTGCCCCGCGGCCCGTTCCCCACTGAAGCGAAGATAGGCCTCCAGGTCGATCTCCGTTCCGTCCTGCTGACCCCGGTGCCAGGTGCGCGCCGGTGCCAGCGCCTGAAACTGTGCGCGCAACCTTGCCGCGATAAGGCGCAGGCGGGCAGGCAGTTCACAGGGTAGTGAGTCGGCCGCAACCATAGGCTGTACCCGGCAGTGGTCGGGTTGGAGGCGTTGTGAGCGGTAGTCCCATTCGGGCAGTAGAATACCCTCGCCAATGCACTGGTCATCGCAGCTCTGGGAGGGCAAGTCCAGATCGAAGCGCAAACGGGAGGATACGGATTTTCCGTCCCTCGTCACATCGAACTGCTCCATGGCTTCCGCGGCATCGGCTGCCTGGTCCAGGTCCTCGTTCTCTTCCAAACCCCGATCGACCTTGGCGAATTCACCCCAGGTCAGAATGTTTTCCATGCGTATGGTCACGAGACCACGGTCCTGCCGTGGCATTTCGGTGCGCTCGGCGGTGCGGCGTCGCTGATCATCGAGGTTTTTGCTGTTACCCTGTCGTTCCCCGGCATCGTCCGCATCCTGGTTGCTGGAGCCGCTGAACGCTATGGGAGGGGTGGGGTGCAGCCACAGGAGTACCGGCTGAGGTGCATGCCTGGCCTCAGGCAGCCAATCACGGCTGCCGGGTCTCAGGAGTGCATCGCGGATGGCCCGCTCCTGTTTGGCCTGGTCCGCCGGTATCCGGTGAGCCTCGGGACGCTGTTCCAGATGAGCCGTCACCAGACGCCGATAGCGCGTACCAAGACCCGGGTAGTCCCGGAGAACCTGTCGAGTGAGAAACTGGCTCTGTACGAACCAATCGGACCAGCCCTCATTGCCGGCCTGTGATGCCAGTGCGGCTAGCCACAGATAGAGGTCTCGGTTCAGACCGGCCCTGGGGAACACATCGATCACGGATGGCAGGCGCAGTGCCTGTTCATCACGCCAGGAAAGTTCCACCTTCCGGTTGCTGCCGCCTATGCGCTGCAGCCAGCTGCGTCGGGCACCGTGGGCCGTGGCGTTGGCGGCCTCCACCCGCAGGCCGCCGTCACCGCCGAGGGCGCGGAACAGGATCCCTGCGCAACGACTGGCTTGCTCCAGGGTTACCGCCGCTTCCGGGTGACGGCGGCTTGCAGCACGCGTGATCAGGCGATCCCAGAGTTGTCCAACATGTTCCTCCATCAGTTTCCCTTGTCCGGTGGATGCATGGTTTCCAGCATGCCGGGATCGAAGCAGCCCGGTTGCTGCTTTCGGCCGGAAACCACGGGCAGGGCGCAGTCACCATCGACCCAATGCAAGACTCCGCCGAGGGGGTTGTCCTTCTGCACCTGCTCACAGGCGGATATGCACTGCGCGCATTCGGTGCAGGTGAACATCCGGCGTTTCACGGTGCGGGGTTTGAGACGCATGGGGCAGACGTTGTCACAAGCGTTGTTGCAGTCCTGGCAGACTTTAGCTTTGGGCGTTTCAAAAGCCACCACCATCGCCCGGGAATTGGCCATCCAGGCGAGGCTCTGAAACAGGCCCACGGCGCAGCCGAACCGGCAGAACAGGTGCCGGGCAAACATGAACTCGATGAACAGCAACGCCGTGCCCACAGTGAGAAACCGGAATTGATTCGGGGTGAGGGTGCCACCGAACAGGTTGCCGTAGATCTCGAACGGCGGCAACAGGTAGGTGAGCAGGCTCAATGCCCACAGGAAGGCAAATGCCAGTGCGGCGGGGACCACTGCTATCCAGTAGCGGGGGTCCGGTTTCAGAAGACGACCATCGGGCTGACGTTCCGGTAACGGTTCAGGCTCCCAAAGGCTCGGTTTGCCGCCGGCCCGCTGCATCAGCCCGTTGATCATCTCCACCACGGAAAAATGGGGGCACAGCCAGCCGCAGTAGAGACGGCCGTAACGCCAGGCGGTCCACATAAGGCCGCCCCCGACGGTCAGGAGTGGGATAAACCCGCGAAGCAGCAGATTCAGACTGGCCTCCAGCGGGCTGATTTCCCCACGTATAAACCCATCGATACCCAGTGTCCATGGGGCCCCGAAGAGTATGAAGTGTCCCTGTGTCAGGTCGAACCGGAAGATATCCAGCGGCGGCGCCAACACGAAAAGCACGAAGAACCCGGTCTGAAACCAGAACCTGCGTTTCTGCAATCGGTCCATTTCAGAGGTCTCTGCCAACCAGAGGAAAACGGTAGCACTGCCCGGCCATGGCCTTGGCCAGGCCGACCACACCCAGCAGCACCAGGGTTGCGTGACAACAGGTGAAGTAGATGATCACCAGCATCCAGACGTTGGCACTTTGATAGCCGCCCGTCAGGACGATGATGAGGTTCACTGCCAGCAGTAGAAAACCGGCCCAGAGACTCGCCGACAGCGTTTGTCGCAGGTGGCACGCAGCCAGGGTTGGGGCGTTTGTGATGGTTCTGAAATAGAGTATCAACAGGGTGATGAATGCAATGACCGGCAGCAGCAGAAGGTTGATGAGATACAGCGCCTCTGCAGTTACGGCAAGCCCCTGTCCTGGCGCAACGGGTTCCCAGTCATCCGGATTATCCACCGAATGTGGCATGTACCAACTCCATCAGGGCCCCGGTGGTCTCCCCGTCGTCCGTCAGGGGCTCGACCAGCGCCGCGCGGCAGGCCTCCAGGGATTCATACCCACCTCGTGTCAGTGTTGCTGCGTAGACCAGCAGGCGGGTGGATGCAGCCTCTTCGAGGTCATGGTCCTTGAGCGTGCGCAGTGAGGTGGCCAGTGTCACCAGGCGTCTGGCCATCTTTTCATCGATGCCGGTTTCGCCCTGCAGCACCCGAACTTCCAGTTCCGGTTCCGGAAAGTCAAAACGCTGGGCCACGAAGCGCTGACGGGTACTGGGTTTCATGCCCTTGAGGAGATTCTGGTAGCCGGGATTGTAGGACACAACCAGCATGAACTCCTTCGGTGCCCGCAACAGTTCACCGGTGCGTTCGATAGGCAGGATACGGCGGTCATCGGTCAAGGGATGCAGCACCACGGTGGTGTCCTTGCGGGCTTCCACCACTTCGTCCAGATAGCAGATGGCCCCCTCCCGTACGGCCCGTGTGAGCGGGCCATCTGTCCAGTACGTACCACCTTCGCCAATCAGGTAGCGGCCAACCAGATCGGCGGCCGTCAGATCATCGTGACAGGCGACAGTATGCAGCGGTCTTCCGAGCATGGCTGCCATGTACTGGATGAATCGGGTCTTGCCGCATCCGGTGGGCCCCTTGATCAACAGGGGCAGCTGATGCCGGTATGCGTACCTGAACAGTGTAATCTCGTTGCCCTGGGGCTTGTAAAAGGGCAGTTCGGGATCGGCCAGTTTATTCAGTGCTGTCATGAAAGGACCTTTTAAAAATCCGTTAGGATGATGAACAAAACCAATCAGTTTTCCAGAATGTATGCCGTACCGATCAGTAAACCGGGCAGCAGCAGCGAGAGGGTTACCGGCCAGCGCCAGAGTCCCGTACGCGGTCCAGTCCCATGAAACAGGCACCTACCAGGTACCCCTTGACCAGGGCCAGAGACAACTCTCACAGTGAAATACCCAGTCCGTCCAGGTTCTGATTTCCGACCAGGTAAGTCAGCAGGCTCAGCAACAACATAACGACCCAGACCCAGGTGCAGGCACGGAGACCGGGGGTAACGGGTTTTCGCGCAGACATGTCAGCGCATCAGCCCGCCACCTCACGGAAAGGCCCTTATTGTCGCGCCTCAGGCCGCCGAACCCGAGGGTTCGATCACAGCCTCGGGTTCCCTGCTGCCGACAAAGAAGCTGGCGATGTAGCACACCAGTCCGACCAGGAACACCACGCCCGCTGCCTCACGCAGCCAGTAGAACAGGGAGATCTGATCCTGGACCGCAAGGAAGGGTTGCGGGTTATCGGACACTCGCTGCAGATAGACCTGCAGGATGCCGGCACCTGTCAGAAACAGGGTGATAAATACCATGGAGACGGTCATCAGCCAGAACGACCACATCTCCATCACCTGTGACTTGTTGCTGTTGGCCGATGTGCGTCCGCGCAGCATCGGCATAGCATAGGAGATGATGGTCAACACGATCATCACGTAGGCGCCGTAGAAGGCCATATGACCATGGGCCGCCGTGATCTGGCTGCCATGGGTGTAGTAGTTCACCGGCGAGAGGGTGTGCAGGAAACCCCAGACACCGGCACCGAGAAAAGCCATGACGGCGGTACCCAGAGCCCACAATGTGGCCACCCGGTTCGGATGGTTGCGCCGACGGCGGTTCACCATGTTGAAGGCGAAGACCGTCATCATGAAGAAGGGGATAGGCTCCATGGCGGAAAATATCGAGCCCCACCACTGCCAGTATTCCGGCGTGCCGATCCAGAAGAAGTGGTGTCCGGTGCCGATCAGGCCGGTGATCAGGGCCATGGCGATGATCACATAGAGCCATTTCTCGATCACTTCCCGGTCCACGCCGGTGACCTTGATCAGAACAAAGGCCAGGATGGCGCCGAGAATCAGCTCCCAGACACCCTCCACCCACAGGTGGACCACCCACCACCAGAAGAACTTGTCGAGCACGAGGTTGTCCGGTACGTAGAAGGCAAACAGGAAAAACAACGCCAGGCCGAGCAGGCCGATCAGCAGTACCAGGCTTACCACGGTCTTGCGGCCCTTGAGTACTGTCATGCCGACGTTGAACAGGAAGGCCAGTGCCACGATCACGATGCCGATTTTGGTGATGGTCGGCTGTTCCAGGAACTCACGCCCCATGGTGGGGAACAGTTCGTTTCCGGTCAGCTCGGCCAGGGTGGCATAAGGCACCAGCAGGTACCCGGCAACGGTGGCGCCGGTCGCGACGAGGAAGATCCAGAACATCAGATGTGCCAGCCAGGGTGCGAACAGTTCGGTTTCCGCCTCTTCCGGCACCAGGTAATAGGTGGCACCCATAAATCCGAACAACAGCCAGACGATCAGGGTGTTGGTGTGGACCATGCGCGCAACGTTGAACGGTATCTCCGGAAACAGGAAATCCCCCACGACATACTGAAGGCCCATGATCAGTCCGAACAGGATCTGGGCCACGAACAGGATAATGGCCGCAATGAAATAAGGTTTTGCGACAGCTTGTGATTTGTACTGCATAGGATCGTACTCCCCCTGATTAACCCTGGATATTGGGTGGCCAGCCGGCTGTGTTGATTTTCGAGGAATAGATAAGAAACTCTGCGATCGCGCTCAACTCCTCATCGCTGAAGTTGAACTGCGGCATGCTGCGCCGCCCGGGAATACCTTCTTTCGGCCGGCTTTTGATAAAGCCCATGATGGCGTCCTTGCTGTTACCGAACCGCTGGTAGACGTTGCCCAGTTCCGGCGCGAAGTAGGCACCCTCACCGAGCAGGGTGTGGCAGCCCACACAGTCATTCTGCTCCCAGACAAGTTTGCCCCTGGCAACCTCTGGTGTTATGGCGCCTCTGTTATCACGATCGGGGAGGGCTTTGGTGGTGTCGAAGGTAAGAACCAGAAACAGCAACAAGAAAAATGCGGAACCACCATAAAAAATATTACGCGCCATGGACTTGGTGAAGACCTGGGCCATCGGATATCTCCTTATCTGAACTACAGGAGCCGCTATTTAATGGATTTTTTGTCCACAGGGTAATTGATGAGAATCAATTCACGCTAACATGCTGAACGTTCTTTTTCATTTTAATTCAATTAGTTAGATTTATTCTGCAAAGGATCGAGCTCGAAAATCGCGTCAAATAACCCAGTGTTTCGGGTTATATGGCGGAAATGCTGTACCCCTGTCCCGGTAGTTGGCAGGATTCTGGGGAACGCTATCGGGTTGAGTCTGTTGAAGTGAACAGCCGCTTCCCCTGGTCATGCCCGTATCGGGGATTTTTCAGGTTCATTTAAGTTTGCCCCTCTAATCTCTTCACTCAAGCCGCGGTGCCACGTGTTGCGTCGAAACTGAAAGAGGAATTATTGAGAATGAAGAGTCTGGAACACCCTGGAGAAATAGCGGTCTGGGACCCGTTGATACGCCTGTTTCATTGGACCCTAATGCTGAGTTTTCTGATTGCGTACCTGACCGAAGACGAACTGCAGGCTCTGCATGTCTATTCCGGTTATCTGATCGCGGGGCTGCTTGTAGTCAGATTGATCTGGGGATTCGCAGGGCCAAGGCATGCCCGCTTCTCTGATTTTATCCGCGCTCCGGGCGAGGTAGCTGCCTATCTCGGGGATCTGATCCAAGGGGAAACAGCCCGTTACCTGGGCCACAACCCGGCCGGCGGTGCCATGATTCTGGCACTGCTGTTCAGCCTGTCATTGACCACACTTACCGGGATCGTTGCCTATGGCGCAGAGGGAGGCGGCCCTATGGCCGGCTGGTTCCTGGGTACCCGGATGTTTGGCGGCGAGGTTATGGAAGAGATTCATGAATTCTTTGCCAATTTCACGGTGCTGCTGGTGGCTTTTCATGTGATCGGTGTGATCCTGGGCAGTCTTCTGCACGGGGAAAATCTGGTACGGGCGATGATTACCGGCCGTAAGCAGGCTTGAAATCTATCTGGGAGAGAATGGGTTCCGGCTCCGCGCCAGGTGGGAGGGTTTCAATGATCCCAAATCAAAAAGAAAGTGGAGAAAAGCTATGAAATCGACTAAAAGAGTAGTGATGGTGCTGGCGATAGGGCTGACCCTGGGAAGCGTCGGCCTGGTAGTAGCCAGCGCCGATCATGATGACGATCACCTGGAGGCCCGGAGGCTCATGGAGAGCGGCTCGATCCAGCCACTCGAGACTATCCTGGAACAGGTCAGGTCACAGCGTCCGGGACGGATCCTGTAGGTCGAGCTGGAAGGGGAGGATGGGCGCAATGTCTATGAGATCGAACTGCTGGACGGGTCGGGTCAGGTCAGGTCTGGGAGCTGAAGCTGGATGCCGTGACAGGCGAGATACTCGAGCAGGAGAAAGAGAACTAATGCGCCTGCTGCTGGTGGAGGATGATGACCTGCTGGTCGCATCACTGAGAAAGGAGTTGGAACAGCAGGGCTTCGCGGTGGACGTGGCGCTGGACGGTGTGGACGGTGAATTCATGGGCAATGAGGAGCCCTATGACCTGGTTGTCCTGGACCTCGGACTGCCGGGCAGACCGGGCCTGGAAGTACTGCACAACTGGCGACAGCGGGGCAACAAGGTGCCGGTTATCGTATTGACAGCCCGCGATGCCTGGCACGAGCGGGTGGATGGTTTCAAGGCCGGTGCGGATGATTACCTGGGCAAGCCGTTCCATGTCGAGGAACTGCTGGTGCGCATACTCGCACTGGTTCGGCGCAGTCATGGTGTCGTCAGCCCGAAACTGCAAAGCGGGGGCCTGGAACTGGATGAGGAACGCCAGCTTGTCAGGCTGGAGGACAATAGTGAGGTCAACCTCACCGGCACGGAGTTTCGCCTGCTGCGCTATTTCATGTTCAACCCCGGGAAAATTCTCTCCAAGACCCGTCTGACGGAACATGTCTATGAGCAGGATTTCGACCGCGACAGCAATCTGATCGAGGTCTATGTGCGGCATCTGAGGGATAAACTGGGGAGTGAGCGGATCGAAACGCGACGCGGACAGGGTTATATCTTCCTGGCAAGACCCGATGAATTCTCTTGAGTGGCGGCTGCAATCAGGCCTGGGCCTGGCCCTGGTGATTCTGTTCGGTCTGCTCTGGTTGCTGGGCAATCACGCGATTCGTGGTCTGACCGAGGAGTTTATCGTCTCCCGCCTTGAGCACGATGCGGAAAGCCTGCTGTCAGCGTTGACTCTGGATCGGGTGCGGCCACGGGTGCGCAGGCATCGTATCAGTGAGTTTTACAGCCAGCCGTTTTCCGGTCATTACTACGTTATTCTTATGGATGACGGATTGGAGTTGATTTCCCGTTCTCTCTGGGATCAGAGGTTATCCCTGACACCGTTCACCCCCGGAGAAAGCGGAACATCAATCGTACCCGGCCCCGCGGGACAGCAGTTGCTGGTACTGGAACGGGGGTTTCTCAAGCAAGGCCGGGAGATCACCCTGGCGGTAGCAGAGGATCTGACCCCGCTGCAGGCGCAGCGGGATACATTCCGGCTCTATTTCGGTCTATTTGCGCTGGGAGGTTTGCTGATATTGCTGACGATACAGGGAACT
>JAHEHQ010000073.1 GCA_024644505.1 Gammaproteobacteria bacterium | reverse complement strand
TGCAAAGGCCAATGATTATACCCAGGGGGTGATCTGCGCCAAGGTGGCGCGCTACGCGGAGCGTGTTCATCATAAAGACAGGCTGATGCATCCGCTGAAACGGATCGGGGCAAAGGGGGAGGGCAGATTCGAGCCGGTCGGTTGGGACCAGGCCATGGAAGAGGTTGCCCATAATCTGCAGCGGGTCACCCGGGATCATGGGGCAGAATCGGTCTGGCCATACTATTACGGCGGAACCATGGGGCAGCTGCAGCGCGACGGCATCAATCGCCTGCGCCACGTCATGAGTTACTCGGGACAGAAGAAGACCATCTGCACCAGCATCGCCTACAGCGGCTGGCAGGCGGGTGTCGGATCGATGCGCGGCGCCGATCCCAGGGAGATGGTCAACAGCGATCTGATTGTCATCTGGGGATGTAACGCCGTCTCCACGCAGGTCAACGTCATGACCCTGGTGAGCAAGGCACGCAAACAGCGCCAGGCCAAACTGGTGGTGGTTGATCCCTACCGGACACCAACCGCGGAGAAAGCCGATCTTCATATCATGCCGAGACCGGGTACGGACGGTGCGCTGGCCTGCGCCATAATGCATCAGCTTTTCCAACAGAATCTCTGTGACTGGGAGTATCTTGAGAGGTACACCGATCACCCCCGGGAGTTTCAGGCCCATCTTGCTTCCCGCTCGCCGGCCTGGGCGGCTCAAATCACCGGGGTGCCGGCACAGCAGATCGAAGCCTTCGCCCGCCTCTACGGCGAAACAAAGCGCAGTTTTATCCGGTTGGGAATTGGGTTTGCCCGCAGCCGCAACGGTGCCCATAACCTGCATGCTGTCAGCTGTCTGCCCGCGGTGACGGGCGCCTGGCGCCGCACCGGGGGTGGTGCGCTGTTGGCCACCAGTGATCTGTTTCATCTGGACAAGACGCTGATCGAGGCGCTGGATGCATTCAGCGCCGATGTGCGCATGCTGGATATGTCCCGCATAGGTCCCGTCCTGTGTGGAGATCCCGCGGATCTTGGCAAGGGTCCGCCGGTGAAGGCCATGTTCATCCAGAACACCAACCCCATGGCGGTTGCCCCCGATCAGGGTGCGGTGAGAAAAGGTTTTTCACGGGAGGATCTGTTTGTCTGTGTTCACGAACAGTTTATGACCGAAACCGCCAGGATGGCGGACATCGTGCTTCCCGCCACGGCATTTCTGGAACACGATGATATCTATCAGAGCTACGGACAGATGTATCTCCAGATGGGTCGCCAGGTCATTTCACCCCCGGGGGAGTGCAGATCCAACCACCGGGTCATCTGCGATCTGGCGGAAAGACTGGGTGCGGATCACCCCGGATTCAGGATGTCCGAGGCCGAAATTATCGATGCCACCCTCGAGGCATCGGGTTATCCCGGAATTTCCGATATGACGGAACAGCGCTGGCTGGACTGCAGCCGGCCCTTCGAGGAGATGAATTTCCTGGATGGGTTCGAATGGCCGGACGGAAGATTCCGTTTTCGTCCCGACTGGGAGGCCCTGGGGCCCCTGGGTGCATCGATGCCCGATTATCCTGACCACTGGCCGGCCATTGCCGAAGCCGATGCAGAGCACCCCCTGCGGCTCATCACACCGCCCGCCCGGACTTTTCTCAATACGAGCTTTACCGAAACCCCCGGCTCCCGGGCAAAGGAAAATGCCCCGTTTCTGCGCATGCACCCGGGGGATGCCATCCCTTTGGGAATCGGAACGGGGGATACCGTGCGGCTGGGCAACAGCCAGGGGGAACTCACGTTGGATGCCATGGTATCGGAATCCGTGAAACCAGGCGTGGTGGTGGTGGAGGGTATCTGGCCCGGCGACGACTTCAATGGGGGCAAGGGTATCAACCTTCTGACCAGCGCCGATGCCGCCGCACCCTGCGGCGGCGCGGTCTTTCACGATACCCGCGTCTGGGTGAGGCCCGTCGGTTGATTTTGAATGGAAAAACCCTAAAATAGCAGTTCATCTCGGGTGCCAGGGGGTGGAACTTCCCAGGTCCAGTAGTGGACCATGCCCGATGATGAGTGAGGACCGGACCCGGAAGGGCCCGGTTTTTTTATTCAAGTGGCCTCGCGTATGGGCCACCACTGAGAGAGAATTGCCATGCCACTGATCACCCTTCCCGACGGTTCTTCACGCCAGTTCGATCAATCCGTTTCAGTCCACGACGTTGCATCCGCCATCGGCCCGGGTCTGGCCAAGGCGGCGGTGGCGGGCAAAGTGAACGGCAAACTCGTGGATACCTCCCATGTGATCGAGGAGGATGCGGACCTGGCCATCGTGACGGGCCGGGACGAGGATGGATTGGAGGTGATCCGCCATTCAACGGCCCACCTCATGGCCCAGGCGGTTAAACAGCTGTTTCCCGATGCCCAGGTGACCATCGGGCCGGTCATCGAGGACGGCTTTTATTACGATTTTTCCATCGACAAGCCTCTTACGCCGGAGGACCTGACGGCAATCGAAGCCAGGATGAAGCAGTTGGTCAAGGCCAATCACCCGGTGGTCCGCAGCCTGATGGCGCGGGACGAAGCCGTGGCATTCTTCCGTGATCAGGGTGAGAACTACAAGGCGGAGATCATCGAGTCGATCCCTTCGGAGGAAGATCTGTCGCTCTACAATCAGGGTGATTTCACGGATCTCTGCCGTGGTCCCCATGTGCCCAAGACCGGTCATCTGGGTGCCTTCAAGCTCATGAAGGTGGCTGGCGCCTACTGGCGTGGCGACTCCAAAAACGAGATGTTGCAGCGGGTCTATGGCACCGCCTGGCGGGACAAGAAGGAACTCAAGGGCTACCTGCACCGCCTGGAGGAGGCCGAAAAACGGGATCACCGCAAGCTCGGAAAGGTACAGGACCTGTTCCACACCCAGGAAGAGGCGCCCGGGATGGTGTTCTGGCACGACAAGGGGTGGCGGATCTATCGCACGATCGAGCAGTATATCCGCAACAAGCTGCGGGACCACGGCTATCAGGAGGTTCATACGCCCCAGGTAATCGACCGCAGCCTCTGGGAGAAGTCGGGCCACTGGGACAAGTTCGGCGACATGATCTTCAGTACCCACTCGGAGAATCGCGACTACGCCCTGAAACCGATGAACTGCCCGGCCCATATCCAGATCTACAACCATGGCCTGAAGAGCTACCGGGACCTCCCGCTGCGCCTTGCCGAGTTTGGCTCCTGCCATCGCAACGAACCTTCGGGCACCCTGCACGGCCTGATGCGGGTGCGCAACTTCGTGCAGGACGACGCCCACATCTTCTGCACCGAGGAACAAATCCTCTCCGAGGTATCAGATTTCATAAACCTGTTGTTCGAGGTTTACAGGGATTTCGGATTTACAGATGTACTGGTGAAGCTTTCAACCCGCCCGGAACAGCGGGTGGGCGCGGACGAACTCTGGGACAAGGCCGAAAAATCCCTGGAGGATGCCCTGAATCAAAAGGCACTGGCATGGGAGCTGCAGCCGGGGGAGGGCGCCTTCTACGGGCCCAAGATCGATTTTTCATTGCGTGACTGTCTGAGCCGGATCTGGCAGCTGGGTACCATTCAGCTGGACTTTTCCATGCCCGGGCGGTTGGATGCCCACTACATTGCCGAGGACAACAGCAAGCAGGTGCCTGTGATGCTGCATCGGGCCATCCTGGGTTCCCTGGAACGCTTCATCGGGATTCTGATCGAGCACTATGCCGGCGCGATGCCGTTATGGCTGGCTCCGGTACAGGTAATCGTGATGAATATTACCGATCGCCAGGCGGAATTTACGGAAAAAGTTGCCGTAACCCTGAAAGAACAGGGATTTAGGGTCGAAATGGACTTGAGAAACGAAAAGATCGGCTTTAAAATCCGCGGGCATACATTATCACGCGTCCCCTACCTGTTGATTGTGGGAGATCGTGAAGTGGAAAATGGGACGGTGGCGGTACGCACACGCAGCGGCGAGGATCTCGGCAGTATGACCGTCGAGGCATTGGCCGAACGGTTGCATGAAGAGGTCGCACACCGATCGAATTAAGAGCTTGCCCTGACCGGATGCCGGCGAAAGCCGTGTGGGAGTGTCTGGCAGGCTCAATTATTTGGGAGAAAAAGTTATAGCCGCACCAAAAAGAAATCGCCTGAATCAGGACATATCGGCTCCGGAAGTCAGGCTGATAGGCGCCGAGGGCGACCAGGTTGGGATTGTTTCAATTGCAGAGGCACTGGAGGCCGCGGACCAGGCGAAGCTGGATCTGGTGGAGATTGTGCCCAACGCCGAACCGCCGGTTTGCCGGATCATGGACTACGGTAAGTTCGTGTTCGAGCAGAAGAAGCAGAAACAGACGGCTAAGAAAAAGCAGAAACAGGTACATGTCAAAGAAATAAAGTTTCGCCCAGGGACGGGGATCGGAGATTATCAGGTAAAACTACGCAACCTGATACGTTTCCTAAATGATGGGGACAAGACCAAGGTGACCATGCGGTTCCGCGGTCGAGAGCATGTCCACAGGGAATTGGGTTTGGAAATGCTGCAGCGAGTCGAGTCCGACCTGGCGGAGTATGGGGAAGTCGAACAGGCCCCCCAGATGGAAGGTCGACAGATGGTGATGGTGCTGCGTCCCAAGAAAAAATGAGTTATCAACCGAATGCGGAGTTTATGTAGATGCCTAAGATCAAAACCAATCGGGGCGCGGCCAAGCGGTTCAAAAAGACGGCTTCCGGGTCCATCAAGCGGGGTCAGTCCCACCGTCGTCATATACTGACGAAAAAATCCACCAAGCGTAAACGTCAGCTGCGGTCACCGGCCGAACTGGCAAAATCCGATGTGGCAGCCGCCCGTCGAATGATCCCCTACGCCTGAAGATTCAACGGAGACTTTACCCATGCCTCGCGTAAAACGCGGCGTACAAGCACACGCCAAACACAAAAAAGTGCTGAAACAAGCCAGGGGCTACTACGGTGCCCGCAACAGTGTATACAGAGTCGCCAAACAGGCGGTCATCAAGGCAGGCCAGTACGCCTACCGTGACCGTCGCCAGAAGAAGCGCCAGTTTCGTTCCCTCTGGATTGCCCGCATCAATGCGGGCGCCAGGGAGAACGGTATCTCCTACAGCCGGTTGATCAATGGTCTGCATAAGGCGGGGGTCGAGGTGGATCGCAAGATCCTGGCCGATCTGGCCATCTTCGACAAGCCGGCATTCAGCGCCCTGGCTGAACAGGCAAAGGCCAGTCTCTCCAGCTGATTGCTGACGTTGCCGGTTGCGGACCGGTAACGCCGGAAGTTCAAGGGGAAAGGCCGACAGGTCTTTCCCCTTTCTGTTTTTCTGAGGGTTCTCAACCATGGATTCCCAATCCACGCTCGATATTCAAAAGCTCGTGGCCGACGCGGAGCAGCAGATCGTCGAGGCCGCCTCGCTTGCGGAACTGGACGACGTTCGTGTTCGTGTTCTCGGCAAGAGCGGCCTGCTGACTGCACAGCTCAAGCAGCTGGGCAAACTGCCCAAGGAAGAGCGCCCGGCGGCCGGGCAGGCCATCAACAAGGCCAAGCAGTCGCTCCAGGCGCGTATCGAAGATCAACGCCGCTTGCTGGAGGCAAGACAGTTGCAGGAACGTCTGGCCTCGGAACATATCGACGTCACACTGCCCGGGAGGGGCCAGAGGCCCGGAGGGCTGCACCCCGTTACACGGACGATGGAGCGTATCGACCGCTGGTTCGCCAACGCCGGTTTCATGGTCAAGGAGGGCCCGGAGATCGAAGACGACTATCACAATTTCGAGGCCCTGAATATTCCGGACCACCACCCGGCGCGGGCCATGCACGATACCTTCTACTTTGATGCCCATCTGCTGCTCAGGACCCACACGTCACCGGTACAGATCAGGGTCATGGAGCACACCCCCCCTCCCATCAAGATCATTGCGCCCGGTCGCGTCTACCGTTGCGACTCGGATCTGACGCACACACCCATGTTTCACCAGGTGGAGGGGCTGCTGGTGGATGAAGAGGTTTCCTTCGCCGATCTCAAGGGTGTCCTTTACGATTTTTTACAGAGTTTCTTCGAGCGCGATCTGCGGCTGCGGTTTCGGCCCTCCTATTTTCCCTTCACCGAGCCTTCCGCAGAGGTGGATATCGAGTGTGTGATGTGCAACGGGAAAGGTTGTCGTGTCTGCGGCAATACGGGATGGCTGGAGGTGCTGGGCTGCGGCATGGTGCATCCGGCTGTATTCCGGCATGTCGGTATCGATACGGAAAAATACACCGGCTATGCCTTCGGTATGGGCGTGGAGCGGCTTACCATGCTGCGATATGGCATTAATGATATTCGCCTGTTCTTTGAAAACGATCTGCGGTTTCTGGGGCAGTTTGCCTGAAGAAGCAGCAACCGAACGGAAAGGTGTGAAACGTATTCTGACACAGTCGATTGCCGGGTGATTATTCCGGAAAACGCCGTGAATACTTCCCTGTAGGCTTGATTTTGGCATCCATGCCAAAAACATTTCCTCCATAATCACCCGGCAATCGATTTCTAAGACAACAAGCTCATTCAGTCACAATCAAAATTGGAAATTTTAAGGTATGAAATTCAGTGAAGCCTGGTTGCGTGAGTGGGTGAACCCCGCCGTCGGTACTGAAGCCCTGGCCGATCAGCTCAGTATGGCCGGTCTCGAGGTGGATTCGGTCACGCCCGTTGCCGGCGGATTTGAAGGCGTGGTGGTCGGGGAGGTGCTTTCCAGAGAACAGCACCCGAATGCTGACAAGCTGAGTCTTTGCATGGTGGCTGTGGGTGCCGGTGATCATCGGCAGATCATCTGTGGCGCCCCGAATGTCGCGGCGGGAATGAAGGTGCCCGTTGCGTTGGTCGGTGCCAGGCTCCCCGGCGATTTCAAGATCAAAAAGGCAAAATTACGAGGTGTGGAATCACAGGGCATGATCTGCTCAGCCGCCGAACTGGGGCTGGCGGACTCCTCCGACGGTATCATGCCCCTGGCCGAAGATGCCCCCCTCGGTCAGGATTTTCGCCAGTATCTGGACTTGGATGACTGGGCTATAGACCTGGACCTGACCCCGGACAGGGGAGATTGTCTGGGTCTGGCGGGTGTCGCCAGGGAGGTCGGGGTCATCAACCGATGCCAGGTAACGCCGCCGGCGCTCAGGCCGGTAGCAGCGGTAGTCGAAGATCGTTTTCCCGTAGAACTCGATGCCCCCGAGGCATGCCCCCGCTACGCCTGCAGGATCATACGCAATACAGATCCTGAGGCCAAAACCCCGCTTTGGATGCAGGAACGCCTGCGGCGCAGTGGTTTGAGAAGCATCAGCCCGGTGGTCGACGTCACCAACTATATCCTTTTGGAGCTGGGTCAGCCGATGCACGGCTTCGATCTCAGGCAGCTCAAGGATGGCATCCGGGTCCGCATGGCGTCACCGGATGAAAAACTCCTGATGCTCGATGGGTCCGAACTGTCGCTGCGGGAAGACACCCTTGTTATCGCAGACGAAGAGAAAGTCGTAGCAATGGCGGGCATTATGGGCGGTGAATATTCGGGCGTGGCGCCTGATACCAGGGACATCCTGCTGGAAAGCGCATTTTTCGCCCCGACGGAGATTATCGGAAAGGCTCGCAGCTATGGCATGCACACCGATGCATCCCACAGGTTTGAGCGCGGTGTGGATCCCAATCTTCAGGTGACGGCAATCGAGCGGGCCACTGAACTTCTGCTGGATATGGTCGGCGGGGAGCCGGGGCCCGTGGTGGAGGCGGTGTCGGAGAAGCACATCCCCCAGCGACCCGAAATCCTGTTGAGGCGCCAGAGGGTGCATAAGCTGCTCGGTGTTGAGATCGGGGATGACATGATTCTCGACATACTCAGCCGGCTGGACATGCAGGTTATCGAGGACCCGGAGGGCTGGAAGGTTACGGCACCGAGTGGCCGCTTCGACATTGAGATCGAAGTGGACCTGATAGAAGAAATCGGCCGTATCTACGGCTATACGGAGATCCCCACTCATCGCGGCGCCGTGGCAACCGTCATGCAGGGGGAACCGGAAATCGCGTTCAGTCTGCAGCGGGCAAAGGAGGTTCTGGTCGACAGGGGGTTTCACGAGGCCATCACCTACAGCTTCATCAGCCGGGAGATGCATGACCTGATGGATCCGCAGCATGGAACGGTGGAACTGAGCAACCCCATTTCCGCCGATATGTCCATCATGCGCACCAGTCTCTGGCCCGGTCTGCTGCAGACGGCAACACACAACCAGGCGAGACAGCAGAATCGAATAAAAATCTTTGAGTCAGGTCTCAGGTTTGTAAAGCAAGATACTGAAATAAAACAGGAGTTGATGCTTTCCGGATTGGCAACAGGAAGTGCGGCGGCGGAGCAGTGGGGGAAGCAGCCCAGGGCTGTGGATTTCTATGATCTCAAGGGAGATCTTGAGGCCGTGCTGTCTTTGACCGGGGTTTCGGCAGAGTTCGGTTTTCAGGCTGCTGAGCACCCATCGTTGCATCCCGGGCAGTCGGCGAAGATTATGCGCGGGGAGGCACAACTGGGCTGGATAGGCATGTTGCATCCACAGATTGAGCAGAAACTGGATCTTCCGGGCAGCCTGTTCCTGTTTGAGTTGAGAGTCGACGGGCTGCTCGAGGGCAGATTGCCGGACTTTCAGGCACTGTCAAAGTTTCCCTCGATACGCAGGGATATTGCGATAGTCGTCGACGAGGGGCTCGAGTTCAGCGTCGTCGCGGACTGCATCAGGCGAGCAGCTCCGAAAATACTCAAAGAAATTGTTCTATTTGACGTTTATACTGGCGGAAAGATAGATTCAGGTCTAAAAAGCCTCGCTTTGGGCTTGATTTTACAGGAAACTTCGCACACTCTTACAGATACGGACGTAGAGGGGATTGTGGAACGGATTCTCCAGCAACTCAAAAACAAACTAAAAGCACAATTGAGAGACTGACGATGGCGTTGACCAAAGCTGACATGGCTGAAAAGCTGTTCGACGAACTGGGGCTGAACAAACGTGAAGCAAAGGAAATGGTCGAGATCTTCTTTGAGAAGATCAGGCTTGCGTTAGAGGCTGGGGAACAGGTGAAGCTGTCGGGATTCGGCAACTTCGACCTGCGGGAGAAAAAACAGCGTCCGGGACGCAACCCAAAAACAGGCGAGGAGATACCAATATCAGCCAGGCGGGTTGTGACTTTTCGTCCGGGGCAGAAATTGAAGGCAAAGGTGGAAGCTTATGCTGGAAGCGAGCAGTAGTACGGTAGACTTGCCGCCGATTCCAGGCAAGCGTTATTTCACGATCGGCGAAGTGAGCGAACTCTGCGGGGTCAAACCCCACGTACTTCGCTATTGGGAGCAGGAGTTCACCCAGCTCAAACCCGTCAAGCGTCGTGGCAACCGGAGATACTACCAGCGCCACGACGTGATCATGATCCGCCAGATACGAAGTCTGCTTTACGAGCAGGGATTTACCATCGGTGGTGCCAGACAGCAGATGTCCGGTGACGGCATGAAAGAGGATAATGCGCAGAGTCAGCAGATCGTCAGACAACTGCGCACGGAACTGGAGGAGGTGCTCCAGATTCTCAAACGGTGAGCGCCGGTACCGCATTGACATCCCGTGGCATTCACCCTAGTATTCGCGCTCTGATTAATGATGGTAGACGTCCTGTCAGACTGTCAGCGGCAACATCATAATCGGGTAGCGTTCGACAAGGCCTTCCAATAACTTCTGGATCCATTATCGGACACACGTCGGGGCGTAGCGCAGCCTGGTAGCGCACCACAATGGGGTTGTGGGGGTCGAAGGTTCGAATCCTTTCGCCCCGACCAAATAAATCAAAGGGCTATAGGAAGAGATTCTTATAGCCCTTTTTTATTAGGGCCTGTTAACACTATGCGGATATCCATCGACGGAGGCCATTTTTTCACAGGACAAGGCGCACTGAGCGCCGTGTACCTGCCGTACATAAGCGAAAGTGCAACGCGGTCATGGGGAAAAATGGCCCCGTCCCTTCGGGTTGGCCCTCCAATGAGGCCATGCGGTGTTGCG
>JAHEHQ010000395.1 GCA_024644505.1 Gammaproteobacteria bacterium | reverse complement strand
CCTCAACATTCCCTGGGAAGATCATCTGGGGCAGGAGGGCAGTTTTTCAGTGGATTTCAGTACCTCTGCCTCCGGAATCACCCACAGCCATTTCGGCGCCCTGAGGGTCAAGGACGCGGTTGTCGACCGGTTCAGGGCGCGGTTGGGGTCGCGGCCGTCGGTCGATAAGGGGCGGCCGGACATCAGGATCAATGTCTACCTGTATCGTGACAAGGCGACGGTGAGCCTGGATCTGTCGGGGGAATCCCTGCATCTCAGGGGGTATCGGAAACAGGGGATGTCGGCCCCCCTGAAAGAGAACCTGGCAGCGGCGATATTGCTGCGTGCGGGCTGGCCTGCCGAGGCTGGTCAGGGGCGCCCTTTTGTGGACCCCATGTGCGGTTCCGGGACGCTGTCGATTGAGGCCGCCCTCGTTGCATCGGACAGTGCGCCGGGACTTGGGCGGGAGTACTGGGGGTTCACCGGGTGGAAACTGCATGACGAGAGTGCCTGGGAGACACTGATCCAGGAGGCGACGAACAGAAGGCGGGCGGGGATGGAAAGGCTGCCGGACATTCGGGGGTATGACCGGGATCCAAAAGCCGTGAGCGTTGCAATTGCCAATGCGGAGCGGGCCGGGCTTCACGGAAGGGTGCATTTCGAGAAAAAGGATCTCTCCGATTGTCGGCCGCTCAGCCAGGAAGCTCCCGGTCTCCTGGTTGCCAATCCACCCTACGGAGAGCGGCTGGATGTGGAAAGCGGACTCCCGGCGTTATACGCCCAATTGGGTCAGATCCTGAAGTCCCGCTTTGCCGGATGGAGAGCAGGGGTTTTTACGGGTAATCCCGAGCTGGGCAAGCGTTTCGGCCTGCGCGCAAAGCGCATTCACACACTCTACAACGGCAGGATCGAATGCAAGCTGCTGCACTTCGATGTCTCGCCCGAGTGGTTCGTCTCGGACCGGCCCTATCCCCGTCCACTGACAGCGGCGGAGCGATCGGATGGTGCCGGAATGTTTGCCAACCGGCTGCGTAAGAATCTCAAGCATCTGTCACGCTGGCTGAAGCGCGAGGAGATCCATTGCTACAGGCTCTACGACGCGGACCTCCCCGAATATGCACTGGCCGTCGATGTCTATGAGGGGGATAAGCGGTGGGTACACGCCCAGGAGTACCAGGCTCCCCCAACCGTGGACAAGGGAAAGGCCAGGATGCGTCTGCGAGAAGCCTTGGGGGTATTGCTCGAACAGCTGGATATTCCGGAGGAACAGCTCTTTTTCAAGGTCCGGCGGCCCCAGAGAGGTCGTGACCAGTACCAGCCCCTCGCCGCCACGGGACGCTTCATGGAGATAAAGGAGGGAGGTTGCCGGTTTTGGGTGAACTTTGAGGATTACCTGGACACCGGTCTGTTCCTGGATCACCGCATCACCCGAAGATTGATCGCAGAACTTGCGGGCGGACAGCACTTTCTCAATCTCTTTGCCTATACGGGCTCTGCCACGGTCCTTGCCGCGGCGGGAGGCGCGTTGTCCACCACCACGGTCGATATGTCGGGCAATTACCTGGAGTGGGCCAGGCGCAATATGGACCTGAACAGATTCGATGGCGCATACCAACACCGGTTCATCCGGGCGGACTGCCTGGAGTGGCTTGAGCAGAATGCCGGACGGAAAAAGTATGGCCTGGTTTTTCTGGATCCGCCCACCTTTTCCACCTCCAAGCGCATGAACCGTTCATTTGACGTGCAGCGTGACCATGTGACCCTGATCCGGAGCACAATGGCGTTGCTGGAGCAGGAGGGCACGCTTGTTTTTTCGAACAACCTGCGCACCTTCAAGCTGGACTCGGGTTCCCTGGCCGACCTCGATATCGAGGACATCGGCCGGCGGACGCTGCCCCCTGATTTCAAACGCAACCCCAGGATCCACAACTGCTGGAAGATCAGGCGGAAAGCGGGAGCATAAGCCCGGGCGGCTTCCCGGCGAATATCGGCCATCTGATATACTGCGGCACTATCAGCGATACCGGATTTCCCGGTAGCAGCAACCGAGGCGCGGTATCACGCGCTGGAAAACATGCTCACAGACAACTTAAACGACACCAATGTATCCTCCGAACGGGTACTCATCTCCCCGGCGGATATCAAACGTCACCTGCGAAATACGGAACAGGGGGAAAAAACAGTCCTGAACGGGCGGCAGACCATACGCAATATCCTCCGCAGGACGGATCCCCGCCTGCTGGTGGTGACCGGGCCCTGCTCCATTCACGACGTCGAGTCCGCCAAGGATTATGCCGTCCGGTTGAAGTCGCTGATGGAAGAGTTGGGAGACACGCTGTTCCTGGTCATGCGCATCTATTTCGAGAAGCCCCGCACCACCGTGGGCTGGAAGGGATTGATCAACGACCCCCGGATGGATGATTCCTTCTACATCGAGGAAGGGCTGCACAAGGCCAGGGAACTGCTGCTGTGGCTTGCTGATCAGGGTGTCCCCGTGGGTACCGAAGCCCTGGATCCCATCAGTCCCCAGTATCTGGCCGATCTGTTCTCATGGGCAGCCATAGGTGCGCGTACCTCGGAGTCCCAGACCCACCGCGAGATGGCATCGGGGTTGTCCATGCCGGTGGGATTCAAGAACGGCACCGATGGCGGCTTGACGGTGGCAATCAACGCGTTGCAATCCGTGTCCAGGCCCCATAGTTTTCTCGGTATAAACCAGTATGGGCAGGTGACCGTCATCCAGACCCGGGGCAATGTCTGCGGCCATATCATCCTGCGGGGCGGGAACAACCAGCCGAACTACGATTCGGTGCACATAGCGCTCTCGGAGGAGGCACTTCGCGAAGCCGGCCTGCAGGAGAACATCATGATCGACTGCAGCCACGGAAATTCCAACAAGCAGCCTGAGCTTCAGCCGCTGGTGGTTGAGAACATCGCCAGCCAGATCGTGGAAGGCAACCGCTCCATCATCGGCATGATGCTGGAAAGCAACATACACGGTGGCAATCAGCCCATACCCGCGGATCTGTCCCAGTTGAAATACGGCGTATCGGTTACCGATGCCTGCGTGGATTGGGAAACCACCGAGACGGCTTTGAGGTCGTTGGCCGCGAGGCTGAAAGAGGCTCTCCCCA
>JAHEHQ010000394.1 GCA_024644505.1 Gammaproteobacteria bacterium | reverse complement strand
CTAGTGTTCAGAGGGCTTTATTGTGAATGAACTGACCTTGGAAAATGCCAACAGGATTATCGAAGCCGCACTGGCCAAGGCGCGGGAAATGGAACTGCCGCCGCTAAGTGTCACCGTGCTGGACGCCGGCGGTCACCTGAAGGCGCTTCAGCGGGAAGATGGCCAGGCGTTTCTCAGGGTGCGGGTCTGCCAGGCCAAGGCCTGGGGCGCACTGGCGCTGGGCACCGACAGCGCCACTATCGCTGAACGCTACGAACAGGGCCTGCGTCAGCAAGGCTTCTTCGAGGCCCTCAATGCCATGTCCGGCGGTCGTCTGATCCCCCTTCCCGGGGGCGTCCTGATTCATAACCGGTCGGGAGACATCATAGGTGCGGTTGGTGTTGCGGGTGCCGTCTCCGAAGAAGACGAAGCTTGCGCCATGGCGGGCATAGCCGCGGCCGGTTTCGGCACGTCGGGCGACTGACGGCAGATCCCGCCGTGGCAAACCCTGTAAGCATACAGTCCCAGTACCCATCGAGGCATAAGTGATGACCCCAAGAATTCAAGCAGGCAGTCTCCAGGTCGCCGACGTCCTTTATCAGTTCGTAACCGAACGTGCGATACCCGGCACGGGCATGGAAACTCAGACATTCTGGTCGGCACTGGAGCAGATACTGACCGATCTGGCGCCGAAGAACAGGGCGCTGCTGGAACGTCGTGATCAGCTGCAGGCCAGCATCGACGCCTGGCATCAGCAGCACGCCGGACAGCCGCTGGACAAGGAGGCATACAAGCGTTTCCTTCAGGAGATCGGCTATCTGCTGCCACCGGGTGAAGACTTTCAGATCACCACCTCGAACGTGGACCCGGAAGTCGCCAAGGTGGCGGGCCCCCAACTGGTGGTGCCGATAACCAACGCCCGCTACGCCCTGAATGCCGCCAATGCCCGCTGGGGCAGCCTGTACGACGCACTCTACGGCACCGACGTGATTGGGGAGGAAGGAGGCGCAGCCAGGTCCGGCCCGTTCAACGAGACCCGGGCCGCAAGGGTGGTGGACTATGTCATGGACTTTCTTGACCGCACCCTCCCGCTGGCAAGCGCCGGCCATGGACAGGTGACGAAATACCGCGTTGTCGACGGAAATCTTGTCCTGACCCTGAAGGACGGCAGTGAAACCGGGTTGCGGGAGCCGCTGGGCTTCGCCGGTTATCGCGGTGGACCGGGGGCGCCCCACGCGATCCTTCTGCGCAACCATGGGCTGCACATCGAACTGCAGATAGATCCCACACACCCGATCGGCAAGTATCATCCGGCAGGCGTAAAAGACGTTCTGCTGGAATCGGCGATCACCACCATCCAGGACTGCGAAGACTCGGTGGCCACGGTGGACGGCGAAGACAAGGTGCTGGCGTATGGCAACTGGCTGGGACTGATACAGGGCGACCTGAGCGCAAGCTTCGAAAAAGGCGGCGAGACCGTCCAGCGCGGGCTCAACCCGGACCGCGAATACCTGGCCCCCGACGGCAGTACATTCAGCCTTCCCGGGCGCAGTCTGCTGTTCATCCGTAACGTGGGTCACCTGATGACCACCAATGCGGTGCTGGACAGGGAAGGAAACGAGATACCCGAAGGCATCCTGGATACCATGGTTACCGGCCTGATCGCCATCCACGACCTTAAGGGCAACAACCCGCTGCGCAACAGCAGGGCCGGCAGCGTTTACATCGTGAAACCGAAAATGCACGGCCCCGAGGAAGTGGCCTTCACAAATGAGCTGTTCGGCCGTATCGAGGATGCCCTGGAACTGCCTCGAAACAGCCTCAAGATGGGGATCATGGACGAGGAGCGGCGCACCAGCATCAACCTCAAGTCGTGTATCCGCGCCGCCAGCGAGCGGGTGGTGTTCATCAACACCGGCTTTCTCGACCGCACCGGCGACGAGATTCACACCAGCATGAGAGCCGGCCCCATGGTCCCCAAGACGGCGATGAAGGACGAAGCCTGGATCAAGGCCTACGAAGACTCCAATGTGGATATCGGACTGGCCTGCGGCCTCAGCGGCAGGGCGCAGATCGGCAAAGGGATGTGGCCGGCACCGGACGAGATGCGCGCCATGATGGAGGCCAAGATCAACCACCCGCTGGCCGGCGCCAATACGGCCTGGGTCCCCTCGCCCACGGCCGCCACTCTGCACGCCCTGCATTACCACCAGGTGGACGTCGCGGCACGCCAGCGGCAACTGGCGCAGCGGAAGCCGGCCAGCGTCGACGACATCCTGACCATCCCGCTGATGGGTGAACGGCGTCCGACGAGGGAGGAGATCCAGCAGGAACTGGACAACAACACCCAGGGTATTCTGGGGTACGTGGTGCGCTGGGTCGAGCAGGGGGTGGGTTGTTCCAAGGTTCCTGACATTCACAACGTCGGCCTCATGGAAGATCGCGCAACCCTGCGCATCTCCAGTCAGCACATCGCCAACTGGCTGAGCCACGGCATCTGCAGCGAGGCGCAGGTACTGGAGACTCTGAGGCGCATGGCCGCGGTGGTGGACGAGCAGAATGCCGCCGACGTCAACTATCTGGGCATGGTGCCCCGCTTCGAACAAAGCCCGGCCTTTCAGGCCGCCTGCGACCTGGTGTTCAAGGGAACCGAACAGCCAAACGGCTACACCGAACCGCTGCTGCATGCCCATCGGCGCAGGATGAAAACCGAGGGAGTCGGCAGCTGACCCGGCAATCGGCTACACTGCAACCATGACATCACTCAGCGGCTATCGCATCGGCTTCATTGGCCTGGGCCTGATGGGGCGCCCCATGTGCCTCCACCTGCACCGTGCAGGAGCCCAACTGACCATCCACAACCGCAGCCGCGCAGTGGTCGATGAGCTGATCCAACCCGGGATCGAGGCGGCGGACAGGCCGGCTGAAGTGGCGCACCGGGCCGACATGGTGGTGCTGATGGTCTCGGACACCCCGGCGGTTGAACAGGTCATCTTCGGCCCGGACGGCTTGATTAACGGCCTGCAGCCGGGCACCCTGACAATCGATATGGGCACCACCGCGGCGACGGCGACACGGGAATTCTCCCATCGTCTGCAGCAGGCGGGCGCCGATTTGATCGATGCCCCGGTTTCC
>JAHEHQ010000393.1 GCA_024644505.1 Gammaproteobacteria bacterium | reverse complement strand
GAGATATCACAAGGACGTGATGAAAAACCCACCCGAACCCGTTCGATTGCACCTGAAGCCATCCCGCCGGCTGTCCTGGTTCATTGACGCCACCCACTTCACCGCTTTCGGGCTTCTGTTGTGGCTCGAGACCCTGGAGGCATCCGTGCTGATTCTGGTGGTGCCTGTCCTGGCAAGCTGGCACCTCCGGCGAAAGACCTTCGTTGCCCTGGAGGGCAGGGAGGCGATACGGCTTGTCGAGTGGCGGCCGGAAGGGGATTGGATTTTGTATGACGGTCAGGCTGTCGCCCGGTCGGCGAAACTGCTGGGCAGCAGCACGGTCTGGTCCTGGATTGTGATCCTGGGGTTTTCTGCCGGAACATTCAAGCGCCGGTATGTGATTCTGCCCGGCGACAATGCCGATGCGGATCAGGTCAGGCGGCTGAAGGTGCGGCTCGGACTCCAACGCACTCGCAAAGGTTCGGCATAGGGGATGGGCGGTATGCTCCTCCTGGCACAAGACATGAGGTCTGTGCTTTGCAGGTGCGGATTAATTCGCACCTGGCCGAATGAATTCGGCCCTACAGCGTGGATCCGACACAGGGATCTGAGCGGTTACCCATAAGTCGGGGTAGGAGGAGTAAACCGCTCACCACCTTTCGGAATAACTTACTCCCCCAAGACATGGTCCGGATTGAAATTATCCGGAATCAGTATCGTTGGCCGGCGTTGGGTGCGATCGTCCCGTTTCTGGAAATCCAGGGTGAAATGCAGTCCGCGGCTCTCCTTGCGCCTTTGTGCCGAACGGATGATGAGGTCCGCCACTTCGGCCAGGTTTCTCAACTCCAGCAGGTCGTTGGTGACGTGAAACTTGCCGTAGTAGTCGCGTATTTCGTGTTTTAACAGGTTGATACGGCTTTTCGCCCGTTCCAGGCGCTTGTTGGTGCGGACGATGCCCACGTAGTCCCACATGAAGTGGCGCAATTCGTTCCAGTTGTGGGAAACCACCACCTCTTCGTCGGAGTCTGTAACCCGGCTTTCGTCCCACTGCGGTATCGTGGAGGGATGCGACGTTTCCGCGATATGGGTTTTGATATCCAGGGCAGCCTGCTCCGCGAAGACCAGGCATTCCAGGAGGGAGTTGCTGGCCATTCGGTTGGCGCCGTGCAGGCCGGTGTATGCGACTTCGCCGACGGCGTACAGGTTGGGGACATCGGTCCTGGCGAACCTGTCGGTCATCACGCCGCCGCAGGTGTAGTGGGCCGCAGGCACCACGGGGATCGGCTCTTTGGTAATATCGATGCCGAATTCCAGGCACCTGGCATGAATGGTCGGAAAGTGTTCCCGAACGAAGTCCGCCGGTTTGTGGGTGATATCGAGAAACAGGCAGTCAGCACCCAGGCGCTTCATCTCGTGGTCGATGGCCCGGGCGACGATGTCCCTGGGCGCCAGTTCCTCGCGCGGGTCAAACTTGTGCATGAAGCGGGTGCCGTCGGGCAGCAGCAGTTTCCCGCCTTCCCCGCGCAGCGCCTCCGAGATCAGGAAGGATTTGGCATGGGGGTGGAACAGGCAGGTCGGGTGGAACTGGATAAACTCCATATTAGCCACCCGGCAGCCGGCACGCCAGGCAATGGCGACACCATCCCCGGTGGCTACATCGGGGTTGCTGGTGTAGAGATACACCTTGCTCGCACCGCCTGTGGCCAGGACCGTGAACCTGGCCGAGAATGTCTCCACACGGCCGGTTTCCCGGTTCAGGATGTAGGCACCGAGGCAACGGTCGTCACCCGTCTCCGGCCGGCTGTCCCTGATCAGGTCGATCACGTTGTGGCATTCGAACAGCGCTATGTTCGGCCGCTCCCGGGCCGTCTGTTCCAGGGTGGTCACCAGCTCGCGTCCCGTGGAATCGGCTGCATGTATCACGCGCCGGTGGGAGTGCCCTCCCTCCCGCGTCAGGTGATAACCTTTGCCCCGGGGGTGATCGCGGGTGAACGACACGCCTTCCCGAAGCAGCCACTGAATATTCTCCGGCCCCTTTTCCACCACCAACCGCACCACGGACTCGTTGCAGAGTCCGGCGCCCGCGTCCAGGGTGTCGGCGATATGGGAGTCTATGGAATCCTCGGCATCCAGGACCGCCGAAATGCCGCCCTGGGCATAGTAGCTGTTGCCCTCGTTCAGGGGGCCTTTGGCAATCAGTCCGATGCTCAGGGATTCCGGCAGCCTGAGCGCGAGACTCAGGCCGGAGGCACCGCTGCCCACGATCAGTACGTCAAACTGGTAATCGCTCGTATTCATCAGTCATGAATTTGCCGGAAGTCAGGCCAGGGGTCATAATTCCTTGCAATTCGAGATCCTAACCCAATTCCCGCGCCACGAGAATAGAAAAAGGCGGGAATCAGGGAGAACTAATTGATAAGCGGGTGGTCAATGGGGTTGATACAGAATATGCGCTTGCCGCAAACAGGGGGTGTGCCTGAATGGGCGAGCGAGAGGTAGACCAGGCACTGGTGGAACGTGTTCAGCGCGGCGACAAAAAGGCCTTCGATCTGCTCGTTCTCAAGTACCAGCAGAAGGTGGGAAACCTTGTTTCGCGCTACATCCGCGACCCCGGTGAAACCCTGGATGTCACCCAGGAGGCCTTCATTAAGGCCTACCGGGCGTTAGGTAATTTCAGGGGCGAAAGTGCTTTCTACACCTGGCTGTACCGCATCGCCATCAATACGGCGAAGAATTATCTGGTTGCCCAGGGACGAAGGCCGCCGAGCAGCGACGTTGATGCCGAAACCGCAGAACAGCTGGATGTCGGAACCCGGCTCAAGGAATACAGCACGCCGGAAAACCACCTGCTCCAGGACGAGTTGGCAGAGACGGTGGCGGAGGCGATGAACGACCTTCCGGAGGATCTGCGTACGGCGATCATGCTGCGGGAACTGGAAGGGATGAGCTATGACGAGATTGCGAAAGCCATGGGATGTCCGGTTGGCACGGTCAGATCCAGAATATTTCGCGCCCGGGCCGCCATAGATGCGCGGCTCAAGCCGTTGTTGGAGCCGTGAACCGGATGAACCTCCCGGTGACGGTTATGATTAAACGAGCAGACATGTAATGCATATCAAGAGTGAACACATGATCAATGACACGAA
>JAHEHQ010000392.1 GCA_024644505.1 Gammaproteobacteria bacterium | reverse complement strand
CCCAGGATGGCGCAGTTGGTGGTGATCAGCGGCAGGAAGATACCCAGCGCCTTGAACAGCGCGGGGCTGGTCTTTTTGATCACCATCTCGATGAACTGCACGGTGCTTGCGATGACCACGATGAAGCTGATCAGGCGCAGATAGGGCGCATGGATGAGTATGTAGGTATTGAGGAGCCAGGCGCATAATGCGGTGATCAGCATGACGAAAATGGTCGCAAGGCCGAGACGAAACGCGGTATCCAGCCGCCCCGAGACGCCCAGGAAGGGACACAGGCCGAGAAAGTAGGCCAGGACAAAATTATTGATCAGCAGGGCGCTGATGAATATCCAGACCAGTTCGTTCATGACGCTTCACCCTCGGCGAGCTGCGCGGCGAGGCGGTCTTTGCGCTCTTTGACCCAGTTGAAGAACAACAGCAGCAGCCCCAGGGTGAGAAAGCCGCCGGGTGGCAGGATCATGATCACCCAGGGTTCGAAGTGCGGACCAAAAAGAGGGACCCCGAACAGCGCGCCTTCGCCAAGTATCTCGCGCACACTGCCCAGCGCAAACAGGGCGAACAGAAAACCGCTGGCCATGCCCAGGGCGTCGATCACGGCCAGTTTTACAGAATTCCTGGAGGCGAAGGCCTCCTGGCGACCGAGGATCATGCAGTTGGCGACAATGAGTGGAATGAAGGCACCCAGCTCCTTGTGAATCGTCGGCACCAGCGCCTCCAGGGTGAAGTCCGTTACGGTCACAAAGGTGGCGATGATGATGATGTAAGTGGAGATGCGTACCTGCTTGGGTATCCAGCTTTTCAGGGACGAGACCAGGAAGCTCGAGGCCACCAGCACGAAAAAAGTCGCTCCGCCCATGGCCAGGGCGTTGACCGCCGAATTGGTGACCGCCAGCATGGGACACATGCCCAGCACCTGGACGAACACCGGGTTGTCCCGCCACAGCCCCTTGATGAATTCCTGGTAGACGTCCTCCTGTTTCTTTCTGACCATCATTGAGCTCCAACAGGAGTCGGCTTTGGTAGTGTCTCCGATCCGCTGAACCGGGGAACCCAACGCTGATTCCCACGGTTGATGATCTGAACCACCGCCTTGGAGGAAATGGTGGCGCCGGTAATGGCATCGACCTCGTTGGGCGCCGATTTCCGGCCCTTCTTGACCGTGATGATCTCCGGGTCGATGGACAGTTCATCGAAGTTGGCGACGAAGGCGGCATCCTTGTAGATCTTGTCACCCAGCCCCGGTGTCTCACGACTCTGCAGTATCTCCATGCCCACCACTTTTCGCTCCTGCGGCAGGTAGCCGTAAAGCAGTCGGATGGTGTCCTGGAAACCGGGGCCGGCGTTGGGTACGGCGTAGCCGATCAACTGTCCATCGGCCGCGTATCCGCCGAATACCAGGTCCTCCTCTTCCTCCTCGCCTGTTGCGGCGATCATGCGTCCGTCGCGATAGGTCAAACGCCGCATGCTGGAAACGCCCGGCAGCACTTTGAACACGGCCTCTTTCAGGACCTTGGCCTTGTAGGCCGTGATGGTTGGCAGGGTGGCTTCGTAAACTGACACGATGATCAGTCCCGACAACAGGCCCGCGAACCCGAGCGTGACCACCAGCCGCGTCGAGGTCGGTTCAGGGGCCTTCATGGTCAGTTCGGGCCTGTTGCTCATCGGCCCGCACCCCCCCTTCCGAACACCCTGGGTTGGGTGTAGCGGTCGATCAGCGGGGTGGCCGCATTCATCAGCAGGATGGCGTACATTACGCCTTCGGGGAATCCGCCGAAGATCCGGATCAGGACCACCAGCAGGCCTATACCGATACCGAATATCCATGCGCCGCGGGGCGTGATGGGCGAGGACACGGGGTCTGTCGCCATGTAGAAGGCACCGATGAGCAGGCTGCCGGCGAGGATCGAGAAAAGCGGTCCCGGGTATCTGTCGGGGCCGACCAGGTAAAAGACCGTCGTGAGCGCGGCGACCGACAGCAGTATGCTGGCCGGGATGCGCCAGTCGATCACCCGCCGCCACAGCATGTAGGCGCCGCCCAACAGCAGCAAGAGGCCGCTGGTCTCGCCGATGCACCCCGAGATATTGCCGATCAGCAGGTTTGACAGGGACGTATCCTGGTACTCGAATTTCATCAGTCCCAGAGGCGTGGCGGCTGAGACACCGTCGTACTCGACATGCATGAAGGGCAGTGCGAGGTTACTGGCATGCAGCTGGAAAAAGTCGGCCGGGCCGCCGGCCGGGCTCCAGGTGGTCATGGCGTTGGGAAAGGTGGCGAGCAAAAAGGCACGGCCGACCAGTGCAGGGTTGAACAGGTTCTGGCCCAGCCCGCCCCAGATCAGTTTGCCCAGCCCGATGCTGACGGCACCGCCGATGAAGGCCATCCACAGGGGCAGGCTGGGTGGCAGCGTAAGCCCCAGCAGCAGGCCGGTCAGGAAACCACTGCCGTCGAGCAGATGCTGGCGCCGCGCTTCCTCCGGCGTGAAGAACCATTCGGTCATGATGCTGCCGAGGATGCTCGCGGTGAGCACCAGCAGCCCGCTGAGTCCGAAGAACCAGAGCCCCGCCAGGGTCGCCGGCAGCAGGGCGAGCAGCACGTCGAGCATGGCGCCCCTGGTGGTCAACTGCTGTTTGAGCAGTGGTGCGGCCTGCAGCAGAAGCCGCGGATCTTCTGTGCTCATTGATCTCCGGCCCCGGGTTGGCGCAGTTGCGACTTGGCGGTGCGGATCAGCTGGACGATCGGAATCCGCGAGGGACAGGCGTAGGTGCAGGAACCGCATTCGACGCAGTCCATGACGAAATAGTTTTTCATCTCTTCATAGAGCCGCGCCTTGGCGAGTCGGGCCAGCCGGGACGGATTGAGAAAGTAGGGGCAGGCCTCCAGGCAGCGGCCACAGCGGATACAGGGGTATTCCCTGGGTCGGAAGTTGCCGTCCTTGGTGAATGCAAGAATGCCGGAGGTGCCCTTCAGGACCGGTACATCCAGGCTTGCGATAGGCATCCCCATCATCGGGCCGCCCATGACGAGTTCTATCGCATCGTCTGTGAGGCCACCGCAATAGTTCAGCACCTCGCGCACCGGCGTTCCCAGGGGCACGATCAGGTTGGAAGGATTTACGACACCGGGTC
>JAHEHQ010000391.1 GCA_024644505.1 Gammaproteobacteria bacterium | reverse complement strand
GCTGGCAGGTACCCAGATTCTGCTGCGCAACGTTTTTGACAGCGGAATCAGCTGGGGCGATCCGACGCTCAGGATTATGGTTTTGTGGGTGGCACTCCTCGGCGCCATGGTGGCCTCCCGGAACGGCAACCACATACGCATCGATATCCTGACCCACATCCTGCCGGGTAAGTATCATCACATTGCCCACCGTCTGACCGATCTCTTCACCGGCATGGTCTGTGCCCTGCTGGCTTGGCATGGGGCCCGCTTCGTGATTTTCGAGTGGGAGGATGGCGGCTTGCTGTTCGGTTCGGTTCCCGCCTGGCTCTGCGAAATCATCATCCCCGTCGGTTTTGCGGTAATGGCACTGCGTTTCCTCCTGGGATCGACAACCGCGGCGATGGAAGCGAAGCAATGACCATTGTCATCGGCTCGGTTTTGCTGCTCCTGGCCCTCTTCGGCGCCCCCCTGTTCAGCATCATAGCCGCCAGCGCCATGCTGGGTTTCTACGGATCGGACATCGACCTGTCAGTCATGGCCATCGAATTTTTCCGCATTGCCGAAATGCCGGTTCTGCTGGCAATCCCCCTTTTTACCTTTGCCGGGTACGTGTTGAGCGAAAGTAACGCACCGGCCCGCCTGGTGAGGTTGACTCGCTCCCTGCTTGGCTGGATGCCCGGCGGCCTGGCCATGATGTCCCTGGCGGCCTGCGCCTTGTTCACGGCTTTTACCGGCGCCTCCGGTGTTACCATCGTTGCCATCGGTGCCCTGCTCTACCCGGCCCTGCTGCATGACGGCTATCGTGAAAACTTCGGCCTCGGCCTGGTGACCACATCCGGCAGCCTGGGGTTGCTTTTTGCCCCCGCCCTGCCCCTGATCCTTTATGCCGTAGTGGCCCAGCAACTGGGCATTGCCGGCAGCGTAACCGTGGATGCCATGTTCCTGGCGGGCATTCTGCCGGGCATGCTGATGCTGGTGCTGCTCACCGCGTGGAGCCTGTGGTCGAGCCGGCATCTGCCGATCCACCGTTTCTCCCGCTCCGAGGCCCTTTCGGCAGTCAGGGAAGCAGGCTGGGAGATTCCCCTGCCCCTGGTGGTGCTGGGCGGCGTCTACAGCGGATACTTTGCGATTTCCGAGGCAGCGGCGGTCACCGCACTGTATGTGCTCATCGTTGAGGTGTTCATACACAGGGAGATTTCCCTCAAGAGGCTGCCCCAGGTGATGCGGGAATCCATGGTTCTCGTCGGGGGCATACTGGTGATTCTGGGTGTATCCCTGGCCTCGACCAACTATCTCATTGACGAGGGCATTCCCAACCGGCTCTTTGACTGGGTCAGGGGAATGGTCTCCGACCGGCTTACCTTCCTGATCCTGTTGAACATCTTCCTGCTCATCCTGGGCACCATGCTGGATATCTTCTCCGCCCTGGTGCTGATGATCCCCCTGCTGATGCCCATGGCCATAGGCTATGGCGTGGACCCGGTTCATCTGGGGATCATCTTCCTGGCGAACATGCAGATCGGTTACTTCACACCACCGGTGGGCATGAACCTCTTCATCGCCAGCTACCGGTTCAAGAAACCGATCATGCAACTGTACCGCGCCACGCTTCCATGGTTTTTGATCCTGTTGGTGGCGTTGATGATAATTACCTACTGGCCGGGGTTGTCGCTCTGGTTGGTTGGGAGTTACTAGTTAGCAGAACCGTAGGGTCGAATTCATTCGACCAATTCGATTGTTGGCCGAATGAATTCGGCCCTACAACGGCAATCTACACCACTTGATTAGGGGAAGAGATCTAAAAACCAGAAACCCTCTTCACTCCTTCCCTATTAACGCATTCAAGTGCGCCACCACGCTTCTGCCCAGGGCGCTCATGGCGTAGCCGCCCTCCAGGGTGGAGACCACCCGGCCTTCCGCACTCTTGTCCGCTATCTCCTTGAGGCGTGCGGTGACCCAGGCGTAGTCAGGTTCCCTGAGCCGCAGTTGACCCATGCTGTCTTCCGCATGGGCATCGAAACCGGCGGATATCATCACCAGTTGCGGTTGAAAGGATTCCAGGGCCGGCAGCCAGTGGGCCTCAACCTGTTCCCTGAACGCCTTGCCGTCTGCACCGGCGGACAGGGGAATGTTGACCACGTGGTCGGTTTCCGATTCGTGCCCGGTAAAGGGGTAGAAGGGGTGCTGGAAGCTGGAGCAGAAGAGCACCCGGGGGTCGTGCTCAAAGATATCCTCGGTACCGTTGCCGTGATGGACGTCGAAGTCGATGACCGCCACCCTGTCCAGGCCGTGCACATCCAGGGCATAGGCCGCACCCACCGCCACGTTGTTGAAATAGCAGAAACCCATGGCGCGATGGCGTTCTGCGTGGTGTCCCGGCGGGCGAACCGCACAAAATGCGGTAGCCGCCTTTTTCTCCATGACGAGATCCACGCCATGAACCACCGCACCGGCGGCCCGCAATGCGGCAACCAGGGTCTTGGGCATCATAAAGGTGTCGCTGTCCAGCCTGCGAAGACCCTCGTAAGGTGCCTCGGTCAGAATGCCTGTCACATAATCAGGATCGTGCACCCGGTCGAGATGCTCCCGCTGGACGATCGGCGCATCCTCCCGCTTCAGGATGAACTCCATGCCCGAACTCAACAGCTGATCCTGGATCGCCCCGATGCGCGCGGGGCATTCGGGGTGTCCTTCACCCACGTCGTGGAGCAGGCAGTCGGAATGGGAAATAAACGCGATTGGCACGAGGCTTGGCTCCCGTAAATAACGTAAAATGGGAAGGTACACTAACCGCCCCGTTCATTACCAGATTCTCAGAAGTCCAATATCATGGGTCCCCATCAGTTAGAGAGCCTGTTTTCCCCCCGGAGCCTCGCGGTATTCGGTGCCAGCGAGCGGCCTGACGGTGTCGGTACGAGGGTGCTCCGCAACCTCATACAGGCCGGATACAAGGGTGAAATCTACCCGGTCAACCCCAAGTACCCGGAGGTTCATGGACTCAGGTGTTACCCGTCGCTCAAAGAGATCGGCAACCCCGTTGAGACAGCGGTTATCGCATCGCCCGCCACGACCCTGAACAACATCGTCCGCGAATGCGGGGAACAGGGGGTGGCGAATGCCGTGGTGCTGACGGCGGGATTTCGGGAATCCGGCGAGA
>JAHEHQ010000390.1 GCA_024644505.1 Gammaproteobacteria bacterium | reverse complement strand
ACGGCGCTGATCAGGAGCAAAAAGTTGTAGCGTTGCAGGCTGCGATTGTCCAACATGCGATCGATCTTCGCCCCGAGGCTGAAGAAAAAATCCAGCATGCGCTCCACCATCAGTTTTCCGTTCAACTGAACAGGCAGCTGGTCGTGCATGCTGATCACCCACTTACGTCCTCCGTAAAGGGCGATGCCGCCACCCATGGCGACCAGGCTCATGATCAGAGGCGGGGTGAAACCATGCCAGATACTCAGGCTGAACTCCGGTAAAGGCTGTTGCAGAACGGCTCCTGCCGCAACTTCCAGCAGAGGCCTGACGGTATAATTCGGGAACATACCCACGCCGACACAGAGCACCACCAGAATCTCCACCGGGACTTTCATCCAGCGCGGGGGTTCGTGGGGCAGCTTCGGCAGATCGCGGGGTTCCCCGTTGAAAAAAACGTCATGGATGAAGCGCAGTGAATAGGCAACCGCCAGGATGCCCGCGAGCGTGGCCGCCAGCGGGAACAACCAGTGCCAGCTCGCCTCCTGCAACCAGCTGAGCGCCACTGTCTCTCCAAAAAACATCTCCTTCGAGAGGAAGCCGTTGAGCAGCGGAACACCTGCCATGGCGGCGGCGGCAACCATGGCCAGCGCGGCGGTATGCGGCATGTATTTGAACAACCCGTTGAGTTTTCGCATATCACGGGTGCCGCTTTCGTGGTCGATGATGCCGGCGGCCATGAAAAGGGAGGCCTTGAAAACCGCGTGATTGACCACGTGGAAAATCGCGGCTATCTCACCCAACGGCGTGCCCAATCCGAACAGCAGCGTGATCAGCCCAAGGTGGCTGATGGTGGAGTAAGCCAGCAGGCCCTTCAGATCATGCTGGAACAGGGCGAAATAGGCTCCCAGAAGCAGGGTCGACAGGCCCATGCCGCTGACCAGGTAGAACCAGAGATCGGAACCTGCGAGCACCGGGAAAAATCGTCCGAGCAGGAAGATCCCGGCTTTCACCATGGTTGCAGAGTGCAGGTAGGCGCTCACGGGTGTGGGTGCTGCCATGGCGTGGGGCAGCCAGAAATGGAACGGGAACTGGGCGGACTTGGTTCCCACACCCAACAGGAACAGAACCAGAATCAAGGGGTAGAGGGAATGATCTGCCACCAGATCCCGGCTGGCGAGCACGTCGGAGAGTTCATAGCTTCCGACAATCTGTCCCAGCAATATCAATGCCGCCAGGAGCGCAAATCCGCCACCCCCGGTGACAAACAGGGCCAGCCGCGCACCCTGTCGGGCTTCGGCATCCTGTCGGCGAAAACCAATCAGGAGAAAGGAGGCAAGGCTGGTCAACTCCCAGAATACCAGCATCAGGAGCAGGTTCTCCGCAAGCACCAACCCGAGCATCGCCCCCATGAACAGCAGCAGGAAAGCGTAAAATCTCGGACCTGCTTCCGCCGCAGTCAGGTAATAACTGGCGTAAAAAACCACCAGAACGCCGATACCCAGAATCAGTTCGGCAAACAGGAGTCCCAGGCCATCCAGGCGAAAACTCAGGGAGAGCCCTATCGCAGGCATCCATTGCCGCTGATTCAGCAGGAGATCCCCTTCGTAAACGGCCAGACCGCCATTGATGACGATGACCAGGCCCAGGATCGCTGTCAGCCCTGCAACAAGGGATGGATGGATGCGCAAATATCTGGAGGCCGGGTAAACAACCAACGCACCGATGAACGGAAGGCAAACGAGCAGGAATAACATCAGATCATCAATTCAATCAGTCCGTTTCAATGCATAACGCATCGGATTATATCGAGCCTCTGCAGCCGCAGTACGGCAGAATTCGGGCTATATTAACCGTGTGAGTTGGAGAATGAAATAACAGAGTGGGACACAGGGAATTTTCAAATGAACAGGCACAGAAGACTGCTGCTCAAGGCGATCTTGGCGGGGGTGGCCATAAACCCGCTTTTTAACCGGTTGGCGTTCGCCGGGGAATTCGCGGAAACGATCTACCGGAAGATACCCGGCAGCAATGAAACCTTACCCCTGGTGGGGTTGGGAACCTACAGGGTATTTGACGTGGGGTCGAATGCAGGCGAACTTCAGGGGCCAAGCGAAGTCCTGTCCGTTCTCTCGAAAGTGCAAAACGCCATGGTGGACACCTCACCAATGTACGGAAACGCAGAGCGGGTCTTGGGCGATGTCGTGGCGGAACTGGGGGTACGTAACCATGTCTTCCTGGCGACAAAGGTCTGGACCCATGGACGCGAGGCGGGCATCGAACAGATGAACCGCTCATTTCAACTGCTTCGCACCGACCGTATCGACCTGATGCAAATCCATAATCTGGTGGACTGGCAGACTCACATAAGGACTTTGCGGGAATGGAAAGAGCAAGGGCGAATCCGGTATATCGGTATCACCCACTATCATGACGGAGCCCATCGGGAACTCGCCCGGATCATGCGCTCCGAAGCGCCGGATTTTATTCAGATCAACTATTCCCCCGCTGAACCCGAGGCGGAGAACACTCTTTTACCGCTGGCATCGGAACGGGGAATCGCGGTCATCGTCAACCGACCGTTTGCACGCGGCTCGCTGTTCAGAGCGGTCAGGGGAAATAAACTTCCGAAATGGGCCGGGGAACTCGATATTCACAGCTGGGCGCAATTCTTTCTCAAGTGGATTGTTTCCCACCCGTCGGTCAGCGTCGCAATCCCCGCGACGAGCAGGAAACAGCACATGAGGGATAATCTGGGCGCTGCCCTGGGTCGACTGCCGGACGAAGCACAGCGACAGCGGATGTTCGCTTATCTATCGGATATTCTGTAAGCGACCTGGAACAAAGGGAAGATTGGCAACCGCACGCAAAGCGGTGCGGCTGCCAGCGTTGTGAAGGGATCTACTGTCCGGCCTCCAACTGTCGAATGCGTTCCTGAAGACGCCTGATTTCCTGAGCCGATCCGTCGGGACCTCCGGGAGCCTGTGCCGGGGGCGGAGTACCATAGCCGCCGGGGGCACCGCCATATCCTGGTGCACCACCGGGACCACCGCCGTATCCGGGACCTCCACCGTACCCCGGACCGCCGCCGTACCCGGGACCGCCGTCGTACCGGGGACCGCCACCGTATCCGGGACCGCCGCCGTATCCGGGACCGCCACCG
>JAHEHQ010000389.1 GCA_024644505.1 Gammaproteobacteria bacterium | reverse complement strand
CAGGGAACTGATGATTCGAAGCAGTTCCTCCATTGAATTAATAGAGCTCTCAGGGGTTCGTCATCTGGATGTGCTTTACTCCGAGGAAAAGCAAATCGTGAGGGCCCAGTTCACTCTGCGCGACGGATCCAGGCTCAGGGGAAATCTGCTGACCAGGCGCATTCAGTTGCAGGAGCCTTTCGGCAGCATGCTTTCGATGCCCATGAAGGCGCTGGACAGGATATCCTTTAAGGTGGACACGCCGGGGGGGGCTGCGAACGCCCTACCTCCAGGCACATTCCAGGCAGGCAATCGGCGATTCAGAGACCATCTGCGCGATGGTACCCCGGGTCCGGAGATGATGAGACTTGATGGGGGGATGTCCGTTCGCGGGGACCTTCAGGGGGACGGCGATTTCGACGAAAGACCGCCCACGGAAATAGAGATCGGGAAATTTGCCATCGGCGTGTATGAAGTCACTTTCGACGAATACGATCGGTTCTGCGCGAGCACCGGTTGCAGTTTGCCGGATGACCAGGAGTGGGGCCGGGGCCGCCGGCCGGTTGTAAACGTAACCTGGGACATGGCCAGGGCATTCACCGGGTGGTTGAGCAGCCAGACGGGCAACCGATACCGACTACCCACCGATGCCGAGTGGGAGTACGCGGCCCGGGGGGGAACCCAAAGCCGGTTCTGGTGGGGGGATGAAACCGGTGTCGCCAGGTCCAACTGCGCTGAATGCGGCAGCTTGTGGGATGGGGAAAAAACCAGCCGTGTGGGAAGATTCAATCCTAACCCTTTTGGCCTGCACGACACCGCCGGCAACGTTTTCGAATGGGTCGCCGACTGTTGGAGCGATGATTTCAGCCAGGCACCGCAAGACGGATCCGCCCTTGAAAAGCCGGACTGCGGTGTTCGTGTCATAAGGGGCGGTGCCTGGAGCTTTCCTCAGAGGGAAGTCCGATCCGCAAACCGTTGGCGCAACTTCCAGTCACGGCGCAGCGACGACACGGGATTCCGGGTGGTGCGAGAGCTGACATCTGAATGATTGAATTCTCGTTAACCCCGGATATTCTGTTACTGCTGTTTTGCACCGGCCTGATCGCCGGCATGGTGGATGCCATTGCCGGTGGCGGCGGGCTGATAACCCTGCCCGTGCTGCTTGCGGTCGGCCTTGGGCCCACTGAGGCACTTGCGACCAACAAGCTGCAAGGTTCTTTCGGCACCCTGTCCTCGAGTCTCTATTTCACACGCCGCAACATGGTGAAACCGAAGGAGATAGCCTTTCTCATCGGTTGTACCTTTGTGGGCTCCGCATTGGGTACCCTGCTGGTTCGTCATTTGAATGCTGAGTTTCTGACCCGGGTTATACCCATACTGCTGATCATGACGGCACTCTATTTCTGGTTCGGCCCCAGGCTCAGGGAACAAGGCACAGGTCCGAAAACAGGCACCGCTGTTTTTGCGATGACCGTGGGTGCCGGGGTTGGTTTCTACGATGGGTTTTTCGGCCCGGGCGCGGGCTCGTTTTTTGCAGTAGGGTTCGTTGGACTCCTCGGTTTCAACCTTGTTCAGGCCACGGCTCACACCAAGGTACTCAACTTCACCAGCAATTTCGCATCACTGCTGATTTTTGCCCTTGCCGGGCATTGTGTCTGGAGCGTGGGCCTGGTAATGGCAGCCGGCCAGCTTATAGGTGCCAGGACCGGAGCGCGTCTCGTTATCCGTAAAGGAGGGCGTATCATACGCCCCCTGATCGTCATTGTGAGCCTGTTGATAAGTCTGAAGCTGTTGGTCAGTCAATAGTAGGGCCGAATTCATTCGGCCATTACGGCCGATGGTCGAATAAATTCGACCCTACCGCCAAGGTCCCGGCCTTCGCCGGGATTGGGTTTATGTACGAAAGGGGAAATGTTGCACCCTAACGTGCTGACGGGATCGGTTACTGCAAGGCGATAGTCAGCTCAGACTCGTATTCGCCTGCCGCCATTTTTTGCCGCACTTCTTCTATCAGATCGATACCCAGCTTTTTGAAAACGGGGATCTCCGACAGATCCAGCTGAGTATAGGGGTGATCGGTACCGTCATAACTCAGGACGTTTGCGACCTGTATGATATCCAGGTAATCGACGTCTCCTCCAAGGGAATCCCTGTCCAGATTATCGTGAGAACCGGCCACTTCAATCAGAAAGGGCTCGAAATTCCAAAAAGACAGAATGAACTTGCCGAGGGTCATGTGCAGGTGGCTCACCAGCTTGTCGAGGTTGCTTTCTTTTTCCAGCAGCACGGAATACTCGCTGGCTTTGATGAGCACGGGGATGATTCCGACATCGTGTATCAAGCCGGCAAGCATCGCCTCACCACGATCCAGTTGTTTGAAATAGGAGGCCAGCAAGACCGCACGAATCGCCACTGCGACACTGTGCTTCCATAACCCTTCCATTCGATCCTGAATGAGTGTGTGGTGGGTGGTGAAGACGTCATGCATCGCCAGGTTCAGTATCGCACTCCTTACCGCATTCACCCCAATCCGGATGACGGCCCCTTTGACAGAAGTGACTTTATGGACGCCTCCGTATAGCGGACTGTTTGCGTACCGAACCAGCCGGGTTGCCATGGAGGTGTCCTTACCGATGATCTTGCCGATGTCGGTCATGTTGCTGGCGGCATCGTTGACCACCAGAAGGGCTTCCAGTGAAAGGGTCGGCAGGGTGGGCAACCGGATCCGGTTTTGCTCAATATCCTGGCGAAGTTCCAGGGCAAACGCCTTGACATCGAACTTCTCTGGCTTGCCGGGATTAGACTGAGCTGTCAACGGGATATTCATGAGAGTCGGGATCTAACGTGGCTCAGAAGGGATTTGTTCGATCCAACCCAAGACGTCTCCCACCCCCATGATTAAGCCAGCCGGTTTAGCCCTGAACGACATCAGCTTGACTCAACTCATCAGTACCGAAACGTTGCACGGGTTCCAGTTTGGAGCCTCAAACGCCGGCCGCTCCAGGTCGTTCCAGAGATTGGCGATCTGTTCATAGGTAATGGCGTTTTGCAGCATCTGTTCTGCATCTTTTTTCAGTGCGTCACGATAGGCCGCGTTGCCAATGAGTTGAACCAGCTTCGGCATATTCAGCGTCAATGCGTGCTCGGTCTGGAGGATGTCCCGTA